>NZ_JBLXDO010000002.1:0-280970 GCF_048263965.1 Ferrimonas sp.
ATGACCTCTCGAGCCAGGCGCCGCCTATCCAGTCGTTTGAGGGTGTGCCAGTGCAAACCGGTCATCTCATTAACGTGCTTGATAGGCATCAATTTAAGCAGTCGCTCGACGTACTGGATAAGTCTGTTGGTCTGGCGAGCATGGGGCTCCAGCCAGGAGAGGCGCTCAGTAACCACGCCACAATCAGGGCAGCGTAGTCGGCGCAGTGGTACAGACAGCAAAGTCTGGTAACCGAAAGCCTCGCGCTCCTGAATCGTGCGGGGAGTGATATCGTGAATCTGCCGGACAACTTGGCCACAGCGACATCGACCAGGGCCCGTGGGGGTTAAATGGATAGTAAGAGTATCGTGGTGGAGCTCGGTGTGAGTGGGGGAAAACCCTTCCCACGGTGAGATAGGCAAGGTAAGCTTCGGCATTGAGAACGGCTGGTGGTGATTGGGTTTGTTTGGCGACTACACAATAACCTTTCCAGCCGTTTTCGTATCTAGTTCCCGCTAATGTGCGAAGAACCTTTTTTTATGGATGGGCGGTTAGCCGCCCATCTTGGCCCAGGTGTCCCGCAGGCCGACGGTGCGGTTAAACACCAGCGCATCCGTCTTACTGTCGACGCTGTCGGCACAGAAGTAACCGGTACGCTCGAACTGGAACGCCTTCTCCGCCTCAGCAGAGGTCAGGCTTGGCTCAACGAAGCCGTGACGCACCACCAGAGATTCAGGGTTGATCACCGCTTCGAAGTCCTCGGCCGCGCCGGGGTTCTCGACGGTAAACAGGCGGTCATAGAGGCGGAATTCGGCAGCCACACCCGCTTCGGCAGAGACCCAGTGAATCACCCCTTTTGGCTTAACGCCGTCGGCAGGATCCACACCCAGGGTGTCCAGGTCAACCGAACAGTAGATGGTGGTCACCTTACCCTCTTCGTCCTTCTCGACCCGCTCGGCGGTCACCACATAGGCACCACGCAGGCGAACCTTCTTGCCCAGGACCAGACGCTTAAACTTCTTATTGGCCTCTTCACGGAAATCTTCCGCTTCGATCCAGATCTCCCGGGAAAAAGGCACTTCACGGCTGCCCATGGACTCATCGGAGGGATGGTTGGCCACGTTCAGGGTTTCCACCTGACCTTCAGGGTAGTTTTCCAGCACCACCTTCACCGGATCCAGCACCGCCATGGCGCGGGGCGCATTCACGTTCAGGTCATCACGGATGCAGGACTCCAGGGAACCCATCTCGATGGTGTTCTCCTGCTTGGTGACGCCGATGCGCTTACAGAACTCACGGATGGACGCCGGGGTATAACCACGACGACGCAAACCTGAGATGGTCGGCATACGGGGGTCGTTCCAGCCATCCACCAGTTTGTCCGTCACCAGGGCGTTCAGCTTGCGCTTGGACATCACGGTGTATTCCAGATTCAGGCGGCTGAATTCATACTGACGAGGCTGACACTCGATGCTGATGTTCTCCAGAACCCAATCGTACAGACGACGGTTGTCCTGGAACTCCAGGGTGCACAGGGAGTGGGTAATGCTCTCCAGGGCATCGGAGATGCAGTGGGTAAAGTCGTACATGGGGTAGATGCACCACTTGTCACCGGTCTGGTGGTGGTGGGCAAACTTCACCCGGTAGAGTACGGGGTCCCGCATCACCATGAAGGAGGACGCCATGTCAATCTTGGCACGCAGACACACCTTGCCCTCTGGGAACTCGCCGTTGCGCATCTTCTCAAACAGCGCCAGGTTCTCCTCGACACTGCGGTCGCGGAAGGGGCTCGGCTTGCCCGGCTCGGTCAGGGTACCGCGGTATTCACGGATCTGCTCTGGGGTCAGCTCATCCACATAAGCCAGTCCCTTCTCGATCAGCTCGATGGCATAGCCATACAGCAGATCGAAGTAGTCAGACGAGTAGTGGATATCACCATCCCACTGGAACCCAAGCCAGCGAACGTCTTCCTTGATGGACTCTACGTATTCGACATCCTCCTTCTCGGGGTTGGTGTCGTCGAAACGCAGGTTGCACTTGCCCTGATAATCCTGGGCAATGCCGAAATTCAGGCAGATGGACTTGGCATGACCGATATGGAGATAACCGTTGGGCTCAGGCGGGAATCGGGTTTGCACTGCATTGTGCTTACCTGAGGCCAGATCGGCATCGATAATATTGCGAATAAAGTTGCTTGGACGAACCTCGTTGTCCGGCTGGGTCATGATTGCCCTCGACTCACTTCAACTAAAACCAGTAAACGGCTAATGATCCACTATCACCGGGATGGGAGCAAGACCCAATCACCGATACCAACAGGAGTTTTCCGGATTTTTTAACGGAATCCGCCCTTCCCGTCTTCACACAGGTTTAGCCCAACGGTTTCACCGGGTCAAAAACAGAAAAAGGCAGCCCGAAGGCTGCCTTGAATCGCTTAGGGAGAATTAAAGCGAATCTTACTCTTTGATGGCCACCGGAATGTCACCCACACCCATCTGGCTGCGCTTGCCGACCCGTCTCAGGTAGGCGATACCCGCCACCAGAATCACCACAATGATGCCAATGTGCATCAGGGCGTGAGCCGGCTCCACCGTCAGGCGGGAAGCCTGGTAGAACAGGGTGGCGGTGGCGTAGGCCACGACGAAGGTGTAGACGGCGCTGAAAGTGGTCCAGCGGCCGCCAAACTCACCGGCCATGGCACCCAGTACCGCGGCACAGGGGGTGTACATCAGGATAAACAGCAGATAGGCAAAGGCGGCCGCACCAGTTTCAAACTGAGACTTGAGGTTTTTCAGGGTTGCCGCTTCGAAGCCGAACTCGTCACCCATACTGTCCACGTCCTGAGCATCACCGATGTTCAGACCCAGGGGATCGTCCCAGGCGATACCAAACATGTTCTCAGGAATGGTGGCCAGTCCCTCGTTAACCGCGCCCAGCAGGCTGAACTCCGCCGCTTCCTCTTCACCAGACTGGCTGTAAAGGCTGTTTAGGGTGCCGACCACGGCCTCCTTGGCGAAGATGCCGGTGATCACACCAACGGTAGCGGGCCAGTTTTCCTCTTTAACCCCCATGGGATCAAACACCGGCGTCACAATCTGAGCGGCGGCGGAGAGCACGGAATTTTCGGAATCCTGGTTGCCAAAGCTGCCGTCGGTACCCATGGAGTTGAAGAAACTCAGGATGGTCACCACGATAACGATGGTCTTACCGGCGCCCATGACAAACTGCTTGGTACGCTGCCAGGTGCGACGACCGATGGCACTCAGGGTGGGCATCTCGTAGTCAGGCAGCTCCATGAAGCCCTGGCTGGCATCACCGGGAAGCAGGGTGTGACGCAACAGCAGACCGGTGAGGATCGCTGCCGCAATACCAATGATGTACAGGGCAAACACCAGGTTCTGGCCATTGTCCGGGAAGAACGCCGCCACAAACAGGGCGTACACCGGCAGACGGGCTCCGCAGGACATGAAGGGGGCCATCATGGCTGTCACGATACGCTCGCGCTTGGTGTCCAGGGTCCGGGTGGCGGTCACCGCAGGTACGTTACAGCCAAAACCGACAATCAGGGGAACGAAGGCTTTACCGGGCAGACCGATCTTCTGCATCACCCCTTCGATCACGAAACCTGCGCGGGCCAGGTAACCGGACACCTCGAGAATACTCAGGGCGATATAGAGGAAAGCCACCACCGGGATGAAGGTTGCCACGGTCTGGATACCGGCACCCACGCCGTCGGAGAGGATGGCGCCAACCCAGTCTGGCATGCCCGCGGCGTTCAGCAACAGGGCTGAGCCGTCAACAAACAGGGCGCCCGCCACGATATCGAAGAAATCGATGAAGGCAGCGCCGACGTTGATGGCAAACATAAAGGTCAGGTACATCATGCCCAGGAAGATGGGCACCCCGGTCATGGGGCTCAATGCATAATGATCCAGCTTCTCGGTCATGGAGTCGATAACAGAGGGCTTGGAGACTATGGCTTTGACCAGATCGCCGATAAACTGGTAGCGGCGGTCGGCGATGTGCTCGGCGGGAGAGATCGCCTGAGCCAGCAGCTTGTTGGAAGCCTGAATCGCGGCATCATCACTTTGAGACAGCAGGCGGGTAATGGCACTGGCACGGCTGCCCCCGATCTCCTGCAGCGACTGCTCCACCTCTGCGCCCAGATGAATATCCAGGGTCTGGCTCTGATTGCCTGCCTTGGCCATCTCGGCAATGGCATCCTTGACCGCTTGAGGGCCATTTTCCGTTTTGGCACTGATCTGAATGACGCGACAACCCAGGCGTTGACTCAGGGCTTCGGTGTTGACCTGAACACCGCGGCGCGCCGTCACATCTCCCTTGTTCAGCACCAGCAGCATGGGGACGTTCAGTTCACGCAACTGAGTGGTCAGATAGAGGTTACGCTCCAGCTGAGAGACATCCACGACGTTGATCAGCAGGTCAATATCCTGACCAAGCAAGTATTCGCGGCTGATCTTTTCATCGATGAAGCCTTCACCATCGGCGGCTTCGAGGTCGTACAGGCCAGGCAGATCGGTGATCTCCACGGCACGGCCATCGAGCTCGATCTTGCCAACTTTCTTATCGACGGTGACGCCGGCCCAGTTGCCGACAGAGACGTTGTTACCGGTGAGAGCATTAAACAGGGTGGACTTGCCGGAGTTAGGATTACCTACGGCAACACAGCGCACTACTTGTTGGGACATCAATTAAACCTCTACGTGGATCTGTGCAGCCAGGCGATTATTCAAACAGAGGCTTGCGCCTCGCACCTTCAGCTGGACAGCACCACCCAGAGGAGCAGAGCGAACCATTCTGACTTCACTGCCTCGAGTGAAGCCAAGCGCCATCAGACGACGCTTAAGAGAGAGTGACATGGATTGATCGCCTAGACGAACAACACTGCAACTTTGTCCCAGACCCAACTCTGATAAAACCATTGTGCTACCTGTTTCTAAATGGGAATTGCTATCATTTGCACTTAAGTATACACAACCTTATGGAAAAATCCTTGACCTAGTTCGCCGTTTTTCACCTCAAATGGAAATAATTCCTGTTTTCTAGCGGACCTTGAACCCAGGTCACCCATAGCACGGGCCAGAAGCCTGTTGTGGCGGGATTTGCAGCGTTTTTTTGTGGAGCTGGGTCACACCTAAGTAAATAACACTCAAATGGGGTTCAAAGTTTTTCTAATCCCCCGTATTTCCTGGCCTGAATGTGATTCCGTTCACATTAGCGCCACTGCAACCCGATCAATAATCCTCGCGTTTTCAACCGTTTACTCTACATCTTATTAACAAAAATTAGGTAAAATTATGAACCGCGCTCACGCAAATCCCGCGCCACTGGGTCTGATGGGATTCGGCATGACCACCATACTGCTGAACATCCACAACGCCGGGTTTTTCCCCATCGATGGCATGATTCTGGGTATGGGTATCTTCTTTGGTGGCATCGCCCAGATCATCGCAGGCATCATGGAGTACCGGAACGGCAACACCTTCGGAACCACCGCCTTCACCGCTTATGGCTCCTTCTGGCTGACTCTGGTCGCCCTGATCATGTTGCCTAATATGGATGTGGGTGTGGCGGCCAGCCCTCACCACTTCATGGGTTGGTACCTGAGCCTGTGGGGCCTGTTCACCGGCTTCATGTTCATCGGCACCCTGGCCAACTACCCCAGGGTGAAACAGTTTATCTTCGGCTCCCTGACCGTACTGTTCTTCCTGCTGGCCGCCCGTGATTTCACTGGCAGCGCCCTGATTGGCACCATTGCCGGCTACGAGGGCATCGTCTGTGGTGGCGCCGCCTTCTACCTGGCCATGGCCACCATCATCAACGCCGAGTTTGGCCGCACCGTGCTGCCCATCGGCGACTGGAAGAGCCGTGCGACCGTCGGTCGTGCCGCCCTGGCCTAACCCAGGTTCCAGTCATGAAAAAGCCGCCCAAGGGGCGGCTTTTTCTGTTTAGGGCTGCTGACTGAGCAGGGCCTCCATGGCGCTTGGGTCGGGAATGACAAACTCCCGGCGGCTGCGGCGCTCCAGCATCCCCTCCTTGATCAGGTTGTTGAGCAGTGAAGAGGCGGTCTGGCGGGTGGTGCCAATCAGCAAAGAGATCTCCTCCATATTGAGGTCGCACTCAAAGGCGAGCCCCTCGTTGGTGTCTCTGCCCCGCTCCTTGGCCAGGGCCAGCAGAAACTCCACCAGCCGGTACTGCACATCATGGAATATGATCCCCTCAATCACGTCCAGGGTACCGGCCAGAACCTGCCCGAGGATGCCGGTCATCACCAGGGAGACTTCGGGAAAACGCACCACCTCCTGGCGAAAGCGAGAGACACTGATGGCCAGTATGGTGCTCTCCCGAGCCGCCTGAATCAACATCCGGCTGTGGGTGCTGAAGATGTCGCCTGGCTCGAGGAAGGAGAGGGTAAACTCCCTGCCCTCGTAGGAGAGATACAGCCTCAGCCGTCCGGACACCAGCACAAACACCTCGCTCTCCTCGTGACAAGCCTGGTCAAGCAGTCGCCCCCGAGCCAGCTGGCGACAGTGGAAACCGGAAAGAAACCCCTCATATTTGGGCTTCTTCAGCAGCTCAATCATATTGAACCGGGACAGTTTCATCTTGGAGTACATCCGGTCCTTCCTCTGTAAGGGTTTCGGGTCCCCGGCTATCTCTCCGTACAGGAGATGCAGGGGTCGATGCTGTTGACCATCAGAGGGACATCCCCCACCTTCTCGCCGGTCATCATGGTCTTGAGGGCATCCCAGTTCGGGTAGCTGGGCACCCGCCATTTGAGCCGCTCGGGCCGATCTGAGCCATCGGTCTTGAGATAGTAGATCAGCTCCCCCCTGGGGGCTTCGCTCTTGGCGATCGCCTCCCCCGCAGGGATCACCGGCAACCCGCTGATGGCCGTGGGTCCATGGGGCATCCGCTCCAGGCACTGACGAATCAGGTCCAGGGCCACCAGCACCTCATCCAGGCGCACCATGGCCCGGGACCAGACGTCACCACCGCTGCGGGTCTGAATCTCGATATCCAGCTGATCATAAACCGCATAGGGCGCCTGGACACGGACATCGTACGCCAGTCCTGAGCCCCTGGCCACCGGCCCCACCAGACCATGGCGCTGCACATCCTCCAGGGTGAGCACCCCGACCCCCTGAGTGCGGGACAGCACGAAATGATCCGAGCCATAGAGGTCGCGAATCTCCTCCACCGCCGGCACCAGCCTGGCAACCTGCTCCAGCAGCCATCGGGTCTGCTCGCCATCTACGTCGTATTTGACCCCGCCGATGCAATTGGCGCCCAGATCCATGCGGTTGCCATAGATGGTCTCCTTGACGTCCTGCATCACCTCCCGGGTTTCGAGCACGTGCATGAACAGGGAATCAAACCCTATGATGTGGGCCATGATCCCCACGTTGAACAGGTTGGACGCCACCCGTTTCACCTCGTCGGCGATCACCCTCAGATATTGGCCCCGCAGCGGCACCTCGATGCCCGCCAGAGATTCCAGTGCCATGCAGTAGGTGGTGGGGTGGCTGTTGGAACAGAGGGAGCAGAGCCGCTCGGTCAGGGTAATGTTCTGGTAGAAGTTGCGCTTGACCGCCAGGTACTCCAGGCCTCGGTGAACGTGGCCGGCGGTGATCTCCAGATCACGGATGGTCTCGCCCTCCACCTCCACCTTGAAGTACATGGGCTCCTCCAGGGCCACGTGCAGCGGCCCCACCGGGACTTTGTATCCACTCATCAGATCTCTCCTCGGCTGGTCATGATCTTCTCCCACAGCGACTTGGTGCTGGCGGCATTCACCAGATCCGAGTAGGGAATGAAACGCTGCAATACGGCGGGGTCGATGCTCTCATCGATAAACAGTCGCCGTGGATTGGGGTGCCCGGTCACCTCAATATCGTACAGCTCCATAAACTCCCGCTCATTCCAGTCGGCATTGAGAAACACCGGTGTCAGCGAGGGGATCACCGCCCCCTGCTCCGGCAACACCACGGTAGCGGTCACCGTGGAGCCATCCAGGTCAAAGTGGTAGGCGATCTCCAGGTTGGGCGATACCTGGTAGGCGGTGATGGTGCTCAGGCGCCCGCCCAGTACCCTGATCAACCTGGCCAGGGGCAGCAGTTGATCGGCCAGGGCCAGCCTGGCCCAGGCGATGCTCACCCCCTTGGCGTCCGTGGTCTGAGACCAGGACGCAGGTTGAGCCAGGGTATTGCCCAGGCTGGCGGCGAAGCGTTGGAACATCGGGTTCATAGCATCTCTCCTTTGGTGAGCTGTTGGGCGGAGCGGGCGCGGCGGCAGTCGGGGCAGAGCGTGGCCAGGGTGCGGATGTCGCCATTGCTGCCGGCATAGGCCCGTCCCAGCAAGCTGGTGGTGGTCTGGGTGATCTTGCGGCCGCATTCACCACAGGGCAGACGCGGGATCAGATCGTGCTCCACCATGGTGTATTTCTGTGACTGGTGGTGCGCCAGGTGCCAGTCTTCGGTCAGCCGAATCGCCCCGGGAATGCAGTAGTGCTGGCACAGGCCGCAAAAGGTGCAGCTGTTGTGCCACACCGTGAAGGTGGTGCCTTCCTCGGTCTCCTCGAATCGGATGGCTCCGCCGGCACAGACGTGCTCGCACATGCGACAGGCACTGCAGCTGTTGGCATCGAAACGGATGCGTCCACGCAGCCCCTTGGGGGTAAAGGTCTCGCCGAAGGGAAAGGGGTCGGTGGAGGGCCCCTTCTTGAGGTTCTGCCAAAGCAGTTTCAATATCTTCATCAGGCCTCCTGCAGTCGTTGCTTCCAGATCTCGATGGCCTGGGCCACCCCTTCGAGGATCGCCTGGGGCCGGGGGGGACAGCCGGGGATGTTCACATCCACATCGAAATAGCGGTCGATGGGACCTTCAATGGCGTAGCTGTCACGAAACACTCCGCCGCTGATGGGGCAAATCCCCACCGCCACCGTCACCTTGGGCTCGGGGATCTCCTGGTACACCCGCAGCACCTTCTCCTTCACCCGGGTGGTGAGCGGACCGGTGATCAACACGATGTCCGCGTGCTTGGGACTGCCGCAGTACTGGCAGCCGAGGCGCTCCACATCGAACCTGGGGATGCAAGCAGTGGTGGCCAGTTCCACATCACAGCCGTTGCAGGAACCGGCATTGATCCGATAGAGCCAGGGCGACCGGGCCGCCACGTTGGAAAACAGAGCCATGTTTACCCCCTTAAAGAACCGAGCAGCACCAGAGCCAGGCTCAGCACACCGAGCAGCTCGGGCCACTTGAAATAGAACAGAAACGCCTGGTCGATGCGCATCCGCCCCACCGAAGCCCGAAGCAGGGTCTTGGCCAGCAGAAACAGCACCAGGCACTTGAACAAATGGACCGCCAGAGCGGCGAGACCGGTCAGGGCCCCGGGCCAGAACAGCACCACAGCCAGGCTGAACACCACCACGGTCTTGAGGGTGGACATCAGCTTGAACATCGCCAGTGCCGGTCCGGAATACTCCAGCAGCGGCCCCTCCAGCAGTTCAGACTCCGCCTCGGGCACGTCGAAGGGTGGCACCCCGAGGTTGGCCGGGATGACACTGAGAAACGCCAGCACCGCCGGCCACAGCCAGGGGGTGGCCACCAGGTTGCCATTGGCCTGCTGCCAGGCGACGATCTCAGTAAGACTGAGGCAGATGAATCCGCCCTGGGCGACCCCGACGTGGATGGCTACACTGAGCAGCACCAGCAGCAGCGGCCCCTCGTACGCCAGCATCATGCTCATCTCCCGGGAGAAGCCGATGGCACCGAAGGTGGAACCGGACACCGAACCACTGAGCATGATCACCACCGCCGGTACCGCCAGCAGGTAGAGCAGCACCAGCATGTCCCCCAACTGTGCCGGAGGCTGATACCAGCCGGGCACAGGCACCAGGGCCAGGGCCACCGCCATGGCACAGACCCCGGCGGCAGGCAGATAGAGGAACAGCGCCGCAAAGCTGCCCTGGGGCACCATGGAGTGCTTGCGCATCAGCTTGGCCACGTCATAAAAGGGCTGCAGCAGCGGCGGCCCTACCCGCCGCTGCAGACGGGCGAGAAGGATGCGGTCCGCGCCCTTGGCCAGCAGTCCGATAACCAGGCCGGCGGTCGCCACCACCATCACCCAGATGGGGATCAGCAGGAACTCAAATTGATTCATGATTCTCTCCGTTTAAAGGGGCCGGCCAGAACGCGCAGCAGCGCCTTCGGGGACTCGTAGAGGGCAGCGGCGCCCATGTGGCTGTCCGCATCGCTCAGGTCATCGACGCCACAGGCGTGAAGGTGAATCGCCACTCTCTGGGGGGCGCTGAGGCGATAGAACCCCCAGCAGGCCAGGGCCGGCAACAGCAGAGTCAGGGTCAGCAACCAGGAGGACCACCCTCCGGGCAAAGGCCCCAACAGGCTCACCTCGGGGGCGGTCATTCCCAGGGAGGTGACGATGGCGGCGATGGGCACCAGAGCCAGACCGGGGAAGAGTCCCAGCCCCAGACAGGCAACGGCGGTCAGCACCATGGGCCAGGCCATGGAGGTCGGGGCCTCTTTCAGATGCGCCAGATCGGGTGAAGGCCGGCCCAGGAAGGCTACGTGAGCAAACTTGAGCACCGCCGCCAGGGTAAACAGGCTGGACATCAGGGTGGCCAGGGCGAACAGGTAGTGACCGGATTGCAGGCTGGCCTGATAGATAAGCCACTTGGAAGCAAACCCATTGAGCGGCGGTATCCCCGCCAGGGAGAGGCCGGCAAACAGAAACAGACCGAAGGTCAGCGGCATCTGTCGTCCCAGCCCGCCCAGATCATCCAGGCTGTGCAGGTGCGCCTGGGCCAGAATCACCCCGGCGCCCATGAACAGCAGGTTCTTCAGCAGCATGTGATTCACAAAGTGCAGCAAGCCGGCGCTGACGCCCAGGGGGGTCAACAGGGCCAGGCCCAGCAGCACATAGGCCAGCTGGCTGACGGTGCTGTAGATCAGCAGCCGCTTGATGCCGGTCTGGATCATCGCCATCGCCCCGGCCCCCAGCAGGGTCACCGCCGCCACCAGGGCCACCAGGAAGGCGGGCCAGGGCAAACCCTGAACCTCGCCGAAGCGGGCCGCCAGAGTGGTGATGCCGATGGCAGCGAAGAATTTCAGCACCCCAAAGGGACCGCTCTTCAGCAGCACCGCCGAGATGTAACCACTGACCGGCGTCGGCGCCGTGGGTGGGTGCATCTGCACATCGATGCGCAGCGGCAGCTGGGCGGCCTTCATCAGCAGCCCCGCCAGCACCAGCACCAGGGCGGATGCGCTCCAGACAACCGGCATCGCCTCCAGCCTCTGGCCCAGGCCCTCGAGCGCCAACTCACCGGAGGGCGCGGCCAGCATCACTGTCCCCAGGAACAGGCAGCTGGCCCCGGCCAGGTTGAACATCAGGTACTTGAACCCCTCGTCCAGGGCATCGTTACTCTCCTCATGAACGATGGCGAAGTACAGGGCCCAGCTGCTCATCACCTCCCAGAACAGGAAGAAGTTGAACAGGTCGCGACTGGCGCAGATCCCCAGCAGGCCGCCGATCATCAGCAGGAAGAACATCAGGAACCTGGGCAGGCTGTGGCCATGGCCCATGTAGCCCTTTGAGTAGGCCAGGCTCAGCAGTCCCACGGCGGCGATCAGCAGGGCAAACCACCAGGAGAGCAGATCAAACTGCTGGGACTGCTGCAACACCAGCACCAGAGACAGCGTCATCACCATCAGGGCAGAGGGCACCGCCAGGGCGGGCACCCGCTTGCCCAGCAGATACACAACCGGGGCGCCGATGCAGGCCACCAAGGCCGCCCAGGGCCAGTCCAGTGCCAGGGAGGGAAGCACGCCACCCTGGGGCGAGAGCTGCGCCACCACCGGCTGAATCAGGCCAAGCACCGCGTCAGGGAACAGCCCCGTCGCCAGTACCAGAGCCGCCAGCAGCAGTTGCGGCAACAGCATCCCCAGAGGGGCTTCCGTCGCCTGCCCCTGACCTGGGGTGAAGAACAGCACCCGGAAGATGCGCAAGTAGTAGACGGCGCCTATCAGGCTGCCCAGCAGAATCACCACCGGCAGCACCAGATTGCCCTGGTCGACGGCGGCAAAGATCATCAGGTACTTAGAGAAGAAGCCGCTGAATGGCGGAAGCCCCATGATCGCCAGCAAACCGGTGGCCAGACAGACGCCGGTGATGGGCATCCGTCGTCCGGCCCCGGCCAGCTCGGTCAGGGTCTTACTGCCGTAGCGGTAGATGATGGAGCCGGCACAGAGGAACAGCAGGCTCTTGAAGATGGCGTGATTCACCAGATGGGCCAGGCCTCCGGCCAGGGCCAGGTAACTGGCCAGCCCCAGTACCGCGGTGATCTCCCCCACCTGGGCCAGGGTGGAGAACGCCAGCATCCGCTTCAGATCCGGTTCGCGCAGGGCCGCCAGCTCGCCATAGATCAGGGTCACCGACCCCAGCAGGGTGATCACCAGCGGAATGGAGAGGGCCCCCTCCCCCGCCAGCCGCGATAGGGCGGCGGACCCGAACACCAGAAACAGCAGCTTCAGGATGCCGTACAGGCCCACCTTGGTGAGGATGGCTGACATGGGTGCGGAGATGGAGGAGGGCGCCACAGGGTGGGCATCCGGCAGCCAGCCATGGGCGGGCCACAGCCCCGCCTTGACCCCAAGTCCTACCAGGAAGCAGGCGAGGATCACCAGGGCGTCTCCGGTGGGCAGCTGGCCGGCCGCCGCAGCCAGCTGGGCAAATTCGAAACTGCCCAGGTTGGCGTGCAACAGCAGGATGCCGAAATGCATGATGTAGGCGCCGCCGGCGCACATCAGAAAGTACTTACGTCCCGCCTGCAGGGCCTTGGGAGTGCGCGGGTGGATCACCAGCAGATAGGAGGTCCAGGTCATCAGCTCCCAAAACAGGTAGAAGTTACCCAGATCCGTTGCGGTGACCACCCCCAGCAGGGAACCGAGCATCAGCAGCAGGAAGAAGTAGTAGAGGTTGGCCCTGGGGTCTTTGCGCATATAGGGGCCGGAGTAGACGCAGACCACCAGCATCACCAGGGCGATGATCACGGCGAACAGCCAGGAGAGGCCATCGGCCATGGGCAGCTGCCAGGCCATCACCAGGGTGAAGGCGGCCACCGCCTGCACCATCAGATCCCGCAATCTGGGGCTGAAGTGCCCCAGCAGGAACACCCCGAAGCCACTCAGGTAGGGCAGCAACACCAGGGCCTGCCAGGGGGACTCGAACCTGGGCATGCCGTGCCCCTCAGTCAGGCCATTGAGGGCACCGACCCAGTGCAGCAGCGGCTCTGGGTCCAGACTGAGCAGCACAGTACTCAGGGCCGCGAGCAGCATCAGCAGCAGGCTGGCCGCCCCCTGCCCCACCTCGCTCAGCACCGGGCGACTGGCCGGGGCACCGAAGCAGACTTTGTGGATCACCGTCACCGTGTAGATGGCCGCCAGAATCCCCGCCAGGGTGGCGGTCACCGCCATGGCCCAGTGGCCCTGATCTACGGCGACGTACAGGATGATGAACTTGCTGAAAGCCCCCTTGAAGGGGGAGAGCCCCATCACCGAGAACAGGCCAAAGCCGAACATCAGCCGGCTCAGTGGCATCTGGGGCGCCACCTCGGCCACCCGATCCAGGCGGTCGCTGCCGGCGGCCCGAATCAGCCGCCAGGCAGCCAGGATCACCAGCAGTCGCATCACCGCCTGCAGGGCCAGGTGGAACCAGGCGCCAGTCTGAGCCAGGGGCTCTCCCAGCCCCAGCCCCATGATCAGATAGCCGAGCTCGGCGGCGGTGGCGTAGAGCAGCAGCCTGCCAAGACTGGCTCGGTTGCGCAGGGCCCACAGCTCCCCGAGCAACAGCAGCCCGGCACCCAGCCAGGCCAGAATGGAATACTCTCCCATGGTCATCCTCATCTTGTTGTCGTTGTCAGGCCCACTCTAGGCCTGAGCGGTCCCCCCATCTGTCAGCGGGCTGACAGGGGGCGACCCCAATTCAGAAAACGTTGCGCCCATCACCCCTTGGGTGAAAAAAAGGGGCGCCTCTGCGCCCCCATTCAGGGTGTCAGTCGCTGCTGCAGCCAACTGAGCCAGG
This sequence comes from Ferrimonas sp., assembly GCF_048263965.1. Lineage (NCBI taxonomy): Bacteria > Pseudomonadati > Pseudomonadota > Gammaproteobacteria > Alteromonadales > Ferrimonadaceae > Ferrimonas > Ferrimonas sp. The sequence goes on from NZ_JBLXDO010000002.1 coordinate 14,101, forward strand.
TGGTCATCCCCTCGCCGCTCTTGGCGGAGATGGGCAGGGTCCGGCCCTCCAGCCCCAGGGTCTTCAGGTAGTGCTCGGCCCCCTGAAGGCTGAAGTCATCAAAATGGGCCAGCAGGTCCAGCTTGGTGATCAGCACCAGGTCCGCCGCCCGGAACATCACCGGATACTTGGCCGGTTTGTCCTCCCCTTCGGTGACCGACAGCAGCACCAGGTTGAGGTGCTGCCCCAGATCAAACCCGGCCGGGCACACCAGGTTGCCGACGTTTTCGATGAACAGCAGGTCCAACTCCTCCAGGGGCAGGCGGTGCAGGGCGTCGTGCACCATGTGGGCGTCAAGATGACAGGCCATCCCGGTGGTGATCTGCACCACGGGCACCCCCTTGGCGGCGATGCGCTGGGCATCGTTCTCCGTTTCCAGGTCCCCCTCAATCACCCCGGCGCGAATCCCCAGCGCCTTTAGCTGCTCCAGGCTCTCCTCCAACAGCCGGGTCTTGCCGCTGCCCGGAGAGGACATCAGGTTGATGGCCAGGATGTTGTGGCGCTGCAGGTGCTCCCGGTTGTGCGCCGCCTGGTGGTCGTTCTCGTCCAACAGGCCGGTGAGAAGCTGCACCGCATCACCGGGCCGGTGCAGATGGCCTCCGGGTTCCACCAGGTGTTGATTTCCCGGTGTCAGGTTACAGCCGCAGTTGTTGCACATGGCCGCCTCCTCAATCTTGGTCAGTGTGTTGAGGCACCCGCGCCAGGGTGCGGTTCAGGGCTTCGCCGGTACCACGCATCTGCTCCACCACCTCCAGCAGAGAGTCCGCCAGCTCGGCCAGCTCAAGACGAATCAGCTGCTCGCGCCAGCGCTCCATCTCACTGATGTGGGCCTGGTTGTGCTCCTCCCAGTGGGGCAACAGGGTGCGGATACGCTGGATCAGTTGTTGCTGCTGCGGGTTCAAGGGGCCTCCACCGGCTCTAAGTGAATCTGACCCTGCATCATGTCCAGCAGGGTGATGCGGTAGCCCGCCAGTGTCCTGGGGGCGTCAAACAGGGTCTCCAGGCTGAGGCCGGGGGGAATCACCTCCACCCGGCTTACCTGGGAGACCTCCTCCCAGCCATGGGCGTGTTTGATTCGGGCGGTAAAGTTACACATGGGTCAACTCCTGTTGCAGTTGAGATTGGATGGCGGCGGCCTGGGCCACAAAGGGACCCTGACAATCGAAGGGGGCCAATCCCTGGCGGTCGGCGGCGCGCAGGGCTTCGCTCCAGCTGAGTTGTCCCAGCAATCGGCGATTGGGCCCCAGCCGCTGACGGATAAAGGCCAGGTCCTCCTCGCCCTGAACCTTGCCCGCCACGAAGGCCACCCGGGCAATGCCCAGATCCCTGGCCAGGGATTCCGCCTGTTCGGCGGTCTGCAGGCTGCGCTGTCCCGGCTCCACCACCACCAGCAGCATGTCCACCGCCTCGGCGGTGCCTCGCCCCAGATGCTCGATGCCCGCCTCCATGTCCATCACCACCCACTCGTTCCCCTTAACCAGCAGCTGCCGCATCAAAGCGCGCAACAGGGTATGTTCCGGGCAGACGCAGCCGCCACCGGCCTGCTCGACACTGCCCATCTTCAGCAGCTTCACTCCCTGATGATCCAGGGCGAAGCGTTCCGGCAGATCCGCCACCGACGGATTGAGCTTGAACAAGCCGCTGCCGTTGGCACCGGTTCGCTCCTTGGCCAGGGATTTCATCTGGGAAAAAGGGGTCAGCCCGGCCGCCTGCTCCGCCGGGATGCCGATGGCCCCGGCCAGGTTGGCATCCGGGTCGGCGTCCACCGCCAACACCTTGAATCCCTGCTTGGCCAGGCCTCTGGCCAGCAGTCCCGCCAGGGTGGTTTTCCCCACCCCGCCTTTGCCCGTTATGGCAATCTTCATCGCTTCTCTCCTTAGGGGGAGGCACGCCTCCCCCTATCTCGGATTACAGTCCCAGTGCGGCGCGCTTGCGGCGGATCACCTCCACCAGCTTATCGCCGGCGGCCTCCGGGTCGGTCTCCACCAGGAAGTAGCCGCCAAACAGCTGCTCGGCCCCCTGGGTCATCAGGTCGGTGACCACCTGGGATCCGGTCACCTGAGGCATGGTGCCCAGGTGTGTCGGCAGTCCCAGGGCCACGGACCAGGAGGCGATGGCCACCGCCTTCTCCGACATCGCTTCCGGTGCCGAGGCCACCAGAGGCAGGTCGCTCAGGTCCAGATCCAGACGCTTGGCCAGGGCGGTCGCCAGGGAGACGGCGCGGCTGTTGTCCACACAGGAGCCCATATGCAGCACCAGGGGCAGAGGTCCGCCCAGGCCGGCGGCTTCGCCGATGGCGGTCAGCACTGCCTTGAGCCCGTCGCCGGCGTAGGCTTCGGTGGCCTCCTGATTCATCAGGCCGTTTTTGGCAAAGGCACCGGCGCCGCAGCCGGTGGCCAGCAGCAGCACGTTGTTGGCGGCCAGCTTCTTGGCAATGGTCTGGTAGCTGTTGTCCTGAACGCTCTGGGTGTTGTTGCAGCCGGCAAACAGGGCAATACCCTGAATGTTGCCGTTGGTGAGGTTGTCCAGCAGTGGCTTGAGGGGATCCTCGGCATCCACCTTGGACAGGGCCTCCACCACAGCTTCGGCGGAGAAGCCCACCACGGCGGTGCGTTTGATGTCGGGGATGTTTATCTTGTTGGGATCGCGGCGGCGGAAGGCGTCGATGGCCAGACGGATCACCTGGGAGGCGTTCTCCCTGGCGTCCTCCTCACGGAAGGGCACATGACGGGCCCCCTGCATCTTGTTGTCCCCCATGGTGGTGATCACCTCGGTGTGGAAGCAGTCCCCCACCTGGGGCAGCGACGGCATGATGCACTGCACGTCCACCACCATGGCATCCAGGGCGCCGGTGAGGATCGCCATCTCCTGGCTGAGGTAGTTGGTGGCCAGGGGCACGCCGTGGCGCATCATCACCTCGTTGCCGGTACAGCAGATGCCGACGATGTTGATCCCCTGGGGGGCACCGGCGCCGATCGCCTCCTGGTTCAGCTCGTCGGCCATCTCGCAGATCACTTCGCTGAGCAGGGGGTTGTGGCCATTGACGGCGATGTTGACCGCGGCGGCGTTGATCACCCCGATGTTGGCCTCGGTCACCACAGGGGATGGGGTGCCGAACATGGCGTCGGAGAGTTCGGTGGCCAAAGTCATGCCATTGAAGTCCGCCAGGGCACCTTTGACCCCGCCCAGGAACAGGTTGGTAGGGTCGGCGTCGCAGCCGATGTGGGTGCGGGCCATGATCTGGGCCACGGTGGCGTCGATGTTATGGGGCAGCGCATGCAGGGACTCCAGCTTCTGCAATCGCTTGGGTGGCAGGCTGGCCTGAATCCAGCGACATGGGGTGTGGTGGTCCTGGTTCTGATAATCCTCCAGAGTCAGGGTGGCCACGTCGTGGGCCAGGGAGAGGGTGTCCCGGCCAGCGGTGTCGATGCCCAGCCGCAGGGCCAGCGCCTCCAGTTTCCTGGGGTCGCGAATGGAGTAGGCAGGCAACTCGCCTTTGCCCACCCGCTGCATCGCCAGGGCGATGTGGCGACCGTGCTCGGAGTGGGCGGCGGCACCGGCGGCCATCATCCGCACCAGGTTACGGGCGGCGATGGTATCGCGGTTGGCCCCGCAGATCCCTTCACTGGGGCCGTCGCCGAAGGGGTCGATGCGGCAGGGCCCCTTCCAGCACACCCGGCAACACAGACCCAGAGAACCAAAACCACACTGAGGCTGCTGCGCCTGATGGCGGTCAAATACGGTGGCGATCCCCTCCCGCTCCGCCACGGGGCAGAGGGCGGCAACCGCCTGATCTACAGATTTCACTTTAATTTCCATCAGGGTTTCCTCAGTGTCAGGGTCATGTGTTTCTGGGATTGGGCCAGCTCTTTGGCGCGGGCCTGAATCAGTGCCGCCCGGTAGGCTTTCATCTCCACCAGACGGATCGCCTTGGTGGGACAGGCTTCGACACAGGCGGGGTCACTCTTGCCAGTCTCTGCCCGCCAGTCACGGCAGAGATCGCATTTGAGTGCCACCCCCTGATTGTTGCTGCCGTCCACCTGACGATGGCCGTCACGACGCACGGTGATGGCGCCAAAGGGACAGACCATGACGCAGAGCTTGCAGCCGACACAGCTCTCCTCGGTGATCTGCACCTGTCCATCCTGCTGACGACAGGCACCGGTGGGACACACCATGGTGCAGGGGGCGTTTTCACATTGACGACACTGCATGGGCATCATCACCTCGTCGCTGACCACCACCTTGGTGCGGGAGTGAAGAGGTTTGCGCTCACGCACCGCCTCCACCAGACTCCCGCCACCGTGGGCCACCGCACAGGCAAGCTCACAGCTATGGCAACCCAGGCAGCGCTCTGCGTCGGCATAGATGATGACGTTTTCCGTTTCTCTCATAGCTTTCGCCTTCTTCAGATCTCAAAGCTCTCAATGAACAGCTCCTCACCCTGAGTCAGCTGCAGCGACGTACTGTCGCAGCCGGGGCAGCGGAAACAGAACCGCCGCACCTCGAACGACTCAGAGCACTCGAGGCAGGTGGCGCGGGCCTCCACGGTGTCGATCACCAGTTCCGCCCCCTCCAGTACCGTGTCCCTGACAAACATCTCGAAGCAGAAACGCAAAGAGTGGGGTTCCACCGCCTTTAATCGACCCACCTTGAGGGTGACCCGGCTGACCGAGCCCACCCCCAGCTCCGAGGTACGGCTAAGCAGAATCTTCACCAGCCCTTGGGTTAAAGCCGCTTCATGCATCGCCGTTTCTCCTGAGCAACATTGGGTCACTGGCATGAAACCTCAGGGGGAATGGGATTACTGTCGGCTGAATGACAGCTGGGGTCAGGGAGGGGAAAAGTGGGATCCTGCGCAGGCGGCAGACAAAAAAAACGCCGGCGAATGCCGGCGCTTAGATGGAGTAAACCTGAAGTTAAGGCTTCTTGTGGGCCACCTTGTACTTGTGGCAGTCGATGCAGGTCTTACCCATCTTCTCCATCTTCTGGTGCATCTTGGCGGCGACCTTCTTCTGCTTGTCGAAGTTCATCCGTTCGACGTCGTGGCAGGTGCGGCACTCGCGAGAGTCGTTGGCCTTCATCTCGGCGATGATGCGGGCAGCGCCATCTTTCTTGTAGGCGAGGAACTCATCCTTGGTGGTGATCTCCCCCTTAAGCTCCAGGTAGACCTCCTTCATGGCGGAGATCTTGCGGATCATCTTAGGCACGAACTCCTTGGAGACGTGGCAATCGGCACAGTTCACCACCATGCCGGACGCGCTGGTGCCGTGCTTGCTCATGGCCACCTCTTCCGCGGCAAAGGAGGGCACATGACAATTGACGCAGAAGGCGTCGCTGCTGGTGGCGTGCAGCACGGTATTGAAACCCACGGTACCGACGGCACCGACGGCGACCGCCAGGAAAGCGCCCAGGGGAATACCGAGTAACCATTTGGATTTAGGCTGCTTCCACAGTTTGGACCAACCGGATTCTTGTTGGTGGTTGTTCATCTCTCATCCTCAAAAAAACAGCGCCGCCTCAAAGGGAGGCAGCAAGATAAAGTCGGTGTCGGTCAATTTTAATGAGGGTAAAAATGCAACATAATGATAGAACTCACAGAATAACCATCTGGAATAGGGCCCGCCTCACAGGCTGAGATCCCGGTCATCTTTTGGGACTGACGCCAACACCTCGGTTTCACCGAAAGCGTCGCCAAGCTTTATCTTTTTCAAATCAGTAGCTAATGTTGATTGAACCAGCCTCAATGTCAGCTTTTTTTAACATTGCTGACGGCAAACTGAACCCCACTCACTGTTTTTGCAATATCAAGTTTAAACTTTTGCAATTGTTGACATTGATCACGATGAGATCATCAAGGTCTGGGTTATCTTCGTGGTGTTCATTATGCATACCTAGATTTAGGTATATGCATGAACAACCTAAACATTGCAGGGAAAAAGTAATGATGATGATGATGAAACCCAACGCCCTATGGCGCGCCATGGCCTTTGCCGGTCTGGGTGCCTTAGCCCTCAGCGGTTGCGGCAGCGACGGTTCCGATGGATCCGATGGTGAAGATGGTCAGCCCGGTCCTGTGGGCAAGCCCGTCACCTCGGCCTCCGCTGTGGTAAGCACTATCACAGGTGCCAGCTTTGATGATGCAGGCATTCTGACCCTCAACTTCTCCTTGGCGGACGCCAATGGTGTGGCCCTCTATGGCTTGAAAGATATCGATATTGCCGGTGTCTCTCTGGGCCGTACCGGCAACGAAGATGAGATTGGCTCCACCGATATCGAGGGTGAACCCCGCGACATCTGGCTGAGCTACTACACCAAGACCAAGGGTGAGTTTGAAGGGGAAACTCTCTATGCCGGTTCCGGTTACTTCTCCGGTATCTCCTATCGTGGTGATGTAAACTGTACCGACTGTCTGACCGACAACAACGACGGTACCTACACCCTGGTGACCAAGGGCACCAAGCCCGACGGCTCCGCCTACGAGGTGGCCATCAACACCAACGACCTCTACAGCGTTAAGAACGACGTAACCCATGGTGTCTACATGGCCATCAAGGTGCGTAACGACGACGCCAGCGAGATCCACCTGGCCAACGGTGACTATCTCAACACTGCCGGCTTCTACTACTGGCTGCCCAGCGCCGACACCGTGGCCGAACGTCCCAAGCACGTGATTGCCAATGAGACCTGTGAGAGCTGTCACCGTCCCGGTCACGACGGCAACCTGGGTAACATGCACCACCCCGGCAAGCACACCGTCATGGACTCCTGTACCTTCTGTCACGTGGAGTTCAACGAGTACCAGACCAAAGACGATGACGGCAACGTCATCGGCAAGCATGACGGCTCCATCAAGGGCATCGCCCACGAGTTCCACAGCCACTCCTTCTTTGCCGACGATGGCATCTATCCTCAGAACGCTGCAAACTGTCAGACCTGTCACCAGGCCGACGAATCTGTAGCCAATGCGGATGCCTGGACCGCCGACAAGGACACCGCCACCTGTCTGAACTGTCACGACAGCGTATACGGTGTGCCTAGCTGGCACTGGGATGCGGACAACAACCAGATCGGTGAAAACTACCAGAACTGCGTAAGTTGTCATGGTCAGGGTGCCCGCGGCGCCGAAGCGGCTCATTACGATGCCAACGCCAACGCCCGCTCTACCGAGCTGAAGGTGGTGTTTGACTCCATGACCGTTGCCGCTGATGCCTCCTCCATCACCACCATCTTCAAGATCATGGATGGTGAGGATATGGTGCCCCTGAGCCAGATCGACCCTCGCCCCTACAAGTACGGCGGCTTCAACAGCGCCATCGTGCTCAACGGCGTGCTGGGCGACGACTTCCTGGTGAACTACCAGAAGGTCGGCTTTGACACCTTCACCCAACTGGGTGACGGCCGAATCGAGTCCGTTATCAACGATGGCGCGTTCAAGGTGAAGGAACTGGTCGATGCCGGCGCCAACATCGCCCTGAGCAGCCAGATCCATGTCTGCTTCGGCAGCAAAGGCAAGCGTGAAGACTGTGTGGTTGACGCGGAAGACAACCTGGACGGACAGGAAGCGCCCTACCTGGTGAGCGACACCTTCTACTTCCAGCAGGACGGCGCTGCCGTGGCCGACACTCCACGCATCCAGCATGCCGAGATGACCGCCTGTCAGGATTGTCACACCACCGCCATCAAGCACCGTTACACCAACGACATGGATGGCTGCGCCACCTGTCACAACGGCACTCGTGACAAGAAGGGCACCGGTTCCTCCAACCTGGCGTACATCGTACACAGCAAGCACTACATCGGCGGCTTCTTCAAGAAGACCGACTGTGCCACCTGTCACGGTGGCTCCGGCTTCTCACTGAGCCTGATCCCCGCCAGCGCTGCACCTGTTGCCTTTGGCACCACCGACGGTGGCCGCTTCGACCCAGACATCAACGAGCAACTGCTGGTGTCTCCGCAGACCGCGGCCTGCGTAAGCTGCCACCTGCCTCCATACGGCCTGAGTGACTCCACCGTGGCTCACATCAAGGCGATGGGCGGCGTGATTGACCACGACGGTGACATCAACACCATCGGCGTACCATCCAGCAGCTACCCTGCCCAGGTTGAAGAGACCTGCGCGACCTGTCACAGCGACAGCCAGGTGCTGGAAGCCCACGCCAACTGGAGCTCCAGCCACTAAGGGATAACCCTTAACTGTGAAGCGGCCCTCTGGGCCGCTTTTTTTTTGCGCCAACCTCTTCCGGGCGAAATTGTTTCAAAATGTCTGTAAAGATCACCAAAAAGGGAAAGATTGACCAATCCCCACACGAAATGTCGGTCTTTTAACTCGGTTTTTCAGACTTGAAAGCAGACCTGCCAAGCCTTTTCGCTGAACCCTGACTGAACCGCAAATAAACGCCGTTCACATTTCCTTTTTTTGCAACTAAGTTATTGCCTAAGTGAAATTTTTCACTTACTCCTTTCTGGGTAGAGCAATGTAAATCGCTGATGCAAGTCACAGTATTTATGAGAAGAAGTTGATATAAATTGCATTGAATAGGCGCACAACTGAATCTTAATCAAGGCAGTAAGCGTCACTTGGTAAGGTGGTTAACAAAAAACCATCTCCAAAAGCAGGGAAATGATAATGATGATGATGAAAACCCCCAACTGGCGCCTGATGGCTACCGCAGCGGTAGTCAGTGCAGCGCTGTCCGCCTGTGGCGGCTCCGATGGCAATGATGGCAATGAAGGCAACCCCGGTCGTCCCGGCGGTGAGCCAGCCACCGAAGTCAACCAACTGAACCTGTCCGTTACCGACGTCAGCTTCGACAATGGCCTTCCTGTCTTCAAGGTGCTGGCCACCAATGAAGAGGATGAGTCCGTTGTTGGCCTGCAGGGCATGAAGATCAACGTGGCTCAGCTGCTGCCCGCCGGTCACAAGACCGTAGGCGACAGCACCATGTGGCAGGTTGCCGGTCACGACAGCAAGTATGGTGCTGCCGAGATCGTCGATGAGAAGAACGGCTACTACAGCGTGACCTTCTCCTCTCTGGAAAAAGCCCAGCTGGATCCTGATTTTACTCGCCGCCTGAACATTGTTGTTCCCGCCGGCACCCTGACAGACGGTTCCACCACCGTTCCCCAGGCCGAAGTGGCCTTTGACTACAATGCCGCCGGCGCCGCTGCCGACTACACCCGAAACATTGTGGCCATCGATTCCTGTGCCGCCTGTCACGGCGAAGGTGAAGCGATTAAGCACAGCTACACCAACCCACAGACCTGTGCCACCTGTCACGATGGCATGAAGGCAGACGGTGGTCGCACCAATCGCAGCCTGACCGTTCTGGTTCACGATGTGCACCAGGTTGCCGCCGAAGCCGGTGAATACCCCACCGACCGTGCCGCCTGTAACGTCTGCCACCTGACCTCCGAGCCAGAGGCCGACCTGGCCCTGACCGAATGGGGCAACTGGTCCATGGTTCCTTCCAAGACCACCTGCTCCAGCTGTCACACCGACAACGCTCACATCAATGAGCAGCCTGACAGCTCCACCTGTGCCACCTGCCACACCGCAGAAGGCACCGGCGTAGTGACCGGCACCATCGAAGCCCACCTGGGTGAGTGGAATGAGGCCGCCAAGGTAATTGCCCAGTGGGGCAACACCACCGAGCTGAGCTACGATGCTGAGAACGACAGCACCAGCATCTCCGTAACCATCACCGACGCCCAAGGCAACAAGCTGGACGCCAACGAGGTTCTGCCTAAGCTGAAGCGCGTCGAAGTACTGACCAATGTTGGTCCTAACTACCCCGTACTGAGCTACGGCACCGGCAGCCACCAGGATGCGGTAGTCAATGGTGAACTGGCCTCCGGCACCACCATCGTAGATGGCAACTTCGTGATGCCCATCACCGACCATGACGGCAACCCTCTGCCTTATGGTGCCGCTGGTGCTGATGACGACACCGCCTTCTCCTTCATTGGCGTTGCGGCCTGCACCCAGGGTGACACCATTGTGGATTGTGCCGACGTGGCTGACCCCAACGACGTGGCCAACTACACCGGTCTGAAAGCCAACCTGGCCTTCGTCACCAAGTCCGGTGAAGCCGCTTCCAAGCGTCACTCCGACTCCCTGGATTTCACCAAGTGTGAAGGTTGCCACAACGAAAACTGGCAGATTCACAAAGGCTACCACTCTGGCTTCGTCCTGACCGATGTGGCCGAAGGCCTGACTGGCTGTGTGACCTGTCACACCCCAGAAGGTACTTACTCCTACGCCAATCAGGGCGCCATCGAGCAGAAGCTGCACGTGACCCACAAGGACAAGGCCATTGTTGGCGACTGTGCCCAGTGCCACACCAGCTTCAACCTGGACTCCTTCAAGAAGAAGGACGTGATCAACACCGGCATCGTTGATGGCGGCAGCGGCTTCAACCCCGCCGACGCCCGCTACGGCACCCCGATCACCGCCACCTGTGCCAGCTGCCACGATTATGAGGGCGCCATCAGCCACATGACCGGCGGCACCTTCGGCAACGGCGTATACAACGGTGAGAAGGCTGACGCCCAGCTGGCCGTTTCCGCTGAGAACTGCCTGGTCTGCCACGCTCCCGAAGTGGTAAACCACGGCAACGTCAAGTTCTAAGGCGTTGGGGAGGGCTTTAGCCCTCCCCTTGTTCGGATCACAGTTAGGAATACCTTATGAAACAGATGAAATGGTTAACCCCCCTGGTGGCCGGCCTTGCCCTGCTTACCGGTCTGGGTGCAACCGCCGCGCCTTGGGACAAGATGCCCGACGCGGAAGTGGAGCAGATCCTGGACACCAAGTTTGCCGAGGGTAAATACTCCAAGAAGGGCGCCGACGGCTGTCTGATGTGCCATAAGAAGAACGAGCAGGTAATGGCGATCTTCAAGGGCGTACACGGCAGCACCAACAGCAGCAAGAGCCCCATGGCCGGCCTGCAGTGCGAAGCCTGTCACGGCCCTCAGGGCAAGCACAACCGTGGTGGTAAGGAACCGATGATTCAGTTCGGTGCCGACGCCCCCATCCCAGCGGCCAAACAGAACAGCGTCTGTCTCTCCTGTCACCAGGATGGCGAGCGCATGGCCTGGCACTCCTCCACCCACAACCTGGAAGAGGTGGCCTGTGCCTCCTGCCACAAGGTACACACCGACAAGGATCCTATCCTGGATCGTCATACCGAAGTGGATACCTGCACCGCCTGCCACAGCCGCCAGAAGGCGGACATGAACAAGCGCTCCTCTCACCCGCTGAAGTGGGCGGACATGAGCTGCACCGACTGTCACAACCCGCACGGCTCCATGTCAGAAGCGGCCCTGAACCAAGTCTCGGTCAACGACAACTGCTACCAGTGTCACGCCGAGAAACGCGGCCCTTTCCTGTGGGAGCACGCTCCTGTGACCGAGGATTGCTCTCTGTGTCACAACCCTCACGGCAGTGTTAATGAGGGCATGCTGACCAACCGTGCTCCTCAGCTCTGTCAGCAGTGTCACACCAACCCTCACAGTGGCAACAGCATCAATGGTAAGCCAAGCGTGTTTACCTCCGGTCAAAGCTGTTTGAACTGCCACAGCCAGATTCACGGGTCTAACCACCCTGCCGGCAAAGCGCTGCAGCGCTAAGGAGAGGGAAGCATGAGATTCAGATATAACCTGATCACCCTGGCCCTCGCCGGCGTTTCCGGCATGGCAATGGCGGGTGGTTACAGCATCCAGGAAGCCAACCTGGACAAGATCAACACCGACAAGTGGTCCTGTAAGCGTTGCGTCGTCGAGTACGGTGCCCAGGGCAGCGTTGGTGTGGCCGCCGGTGCGGTGGACAGCGACAACGAGCGCTCCGCCAACTACTTCGGTGCGGAAGACGGTGCCTTCGGTGCCTTCAACTCCGACCTGAAATACACCTCAGAGTCCGGCTATGGCGCGTCTCTGGAAGCCCGCAACCTGGGCATGGACAATGGCGAAGCCCGCCTGGCTGCCGGTCACGGTGACACCTGGAACGTGGCCGTGGAGTACGGCAAGCTGGTCACGGTGAAGAACGACCACGCCCAGTCCAACTACTCCGTCGTCGGCAACACCTGGGTAGCAGGGGATCTGCAGGAGCAGACCCTGGAGACCGAGCGTGAGCGCTATGGCGCCGAGCTGAGCTTCGGTGGCGAGATGTGGCAGACCTATGCCAACTTCCGTCGCGAAGATAAGACCGGCCTGAAGGAAGCCTCCATCTGGGGTGGTACCCCCACCAATGTGGCCAAGCCGGTAGACAGCAGCACCGACACCTGGGAAGCCGGGGTCAAGCTGCAGGGTGAGCAGTGGTTTACCCAGCTGGCTTACCTGGCCTCCAGCTACGACAACAAGGTGGACGTGCTGAACTTTGGCGCGGTTCAGGGTGCCTATCAGGACGCTCCGGACAACGATGCCTACCAGGTGATGGCCAATGGCTTCTACAGCTTCGGTCGCACCCAGGTTTCCGGCCGCGTCTCCTCCGGTGAGATGACTCAGGACCAGGATCTGCTGGTGGTCAACAACGGCATCGCCGGTTTCGACGGCAAGATCGAGACCCTGGATGCCAACCTGAAGCTGACCTCCATGGCGACCAACGCCCTGCGCCTGACCGCCTCCGTGGATTACAGCGAGCGTGACAACTCCTCTGACATCCTGGTGACCGAGCTGGCGCTGGACCCCAACTCCGGTGACGCCGCCGAGTACCAGGCCTACGACGTAGACCGTACCACCTATAAGCTGGGCGCAAGCTATCGCATTGCCCGCGGCTACCGGGTGGACCTGGGTTACGACCGTAAAGAGGTGACCCGCAGCGCTCAGGACCGCGAAGACACCACAGATGACGCCGTCTGGGGTCGTGTTCGTGTGACCGCCTTCGACGCCTGGGACATCGCCCTGAAGGGTGGCTTCTCCAGCCGTGATGGCACCACCTACACGGTTACGGGTAACAACAACGACCTGATGCGCCGCTATAACGTGGCCGACCGGGATCGCAGCGAAGTGGAACTGCGCGTCAGCCACACCCCTCTGGACCGTCTGACCGTGGATCTGAGCGGCTACTACGCCCTGGATGACTACGACAAGTCCGAAGTGGGCCTGACCGAGGCCGAGGATTATGGTTTCGACGCCACCCTGGCGTTCCAGCACACCGAGCGTTTCAACACTCACCTGTTCTTTGGCAAGCAGTGGATCTTCTCCGAGCAGTCCGGCTCCGTGTCCGGTCCTGCCAGCTGGGATGCCAAGGTGGAAGATGAGTTTGAGCACTTTGGCCTGGGCTTCACCTACAGTGGTCTGATGGCCGAGAAGCTGGTCCTGGGCGGCGATTACGTCTACGCCGACTCCAACAGTGACACCACTTCCGGCTTCAGCGAGTATGACGGCTACTTTGCCACCAGCTACAACCTCAACCTCTACGGCACCTACGCGGTGAACCCTGCCCTCTCCCTGAGGCTGGACTACCGCTTCGAGCGCTACGAGGACGCGGACTACGCTGCGGTAGAGCAGGACGTTGTACCTAACCTGATCACCCTGGGTGACCTGAACAGCGACTACAACGCCCACATGGTGATGCTGTCGGTGAACTACAAGCTGTAAACCAGTAATGATGATGGATAAGGCCGGTCTTGGGACCGGCCTTTTTTTGCCCCTCTGAACTCACTCTGAATCAGCCTCTGATAATCCCGCTCATTTCTTGAGCTGCCCCTGCCCGGTCGCTATTCTGCCCTGGCTGACGCGAAAGCGTCCTAATCCAGGCCAAGGAATGGACCTTCTCACCCCTAAGAGGAGATACACCATGACCGATTTGACTGTACTGGGCAATCCCGCCTCCATGGAGTTTGTGAAGCTGACTTTTCTGGCCGGGCTGCCGCTGCTGGCCTATCTGATCTACGACATCATCAGCATCGACCGCCAGCCCAGACTGTGGCAGACGCAGACGAAAAAAAACCGGCCCTGAGGCCGGTTTTTCCGTTTTTGTGACTAAGCCTGAAGCTGGTTGTCCGCCACATAGGGGTTGAGGCGGCGCTCCCGGGCGATGGTGGAGTTGGGGCCGTGGCCCGGAACAAACTCCGTCTGTTCTCCCAGAGGCCAGAGCACCTGGGTGATGGAGCGAATCAGATCCGCCTGGTTGCCGCCCTCAAAATCGGTGCGTCCCACCGAGCCGGCGAAGATCAGGTCGCCCACAAAGGCGATGTCGGCGTCAGGGTTATGGAACACCAGGTGGCCAGGGGTGTGACCGGGCGTGTGCAACACCTCCAGGGTCAGACTGCCCACCTGGATACTGTCCCCCTGGTCGAGGTAACGCTCGGGCATAAAGGCCTCCACCATGGGAAAGCCATAGGTGCGGGCCTCCTGGGGCAGCATGTCCAACAGGAACTGGTCATCACGGTGAGGCCCCTCTACCGGCACCCCCAGCCGCTGTGCCAACACCCGCGCCACCCCAACATGATCGATGTGACCGTGGGTCAACAGCACCCGCTCCAGCGTGAGCCCCCTCTCTTCGATGGCATTGAGCAGCAGCTCGGCATCGCCGCCGGGGTCGATAATGGCCGCCTTGTTGGTCTGGGTACACCAGAGCAGGGAGCAGTTGGTTCGGTAGGAGCTTACCTGTAGCACCTGATACTTCATTGTCACACCTCAAAACTCGCAGTGGCGCAAGCCTACCATGGTGTCAAAGCTGCGGCTGGGCTGAGCGCCTGGAGGATTGCAGATCTTTGACCCCGCCCCCGAATCCGCTTTCCCGAGGCACAAAAAAGCCGGCCCAGTGGCCGGCTTCCGTTGCCCCTGACCGACTAGCCACCCAGGACCGCGTCGGCAACGAAGGGGTTGGAGCTGCGCTCCTGACCAAAGGTGGAGTTGGGGCCATGACCAGGCACAAACTCGGTGTCACCGCCCAGGGGCCACAGTTTGCCGGTGATGGAGGCGATAAGATCACCATGATTGGACATGGGGAAGTCGGTGCGGCCAATGGAGCCGGCAAACAGTACATCGCCTACGAAGGCCAGACCGGAATCGGCATTGTGGAACACCACATGGCCTGGGGTATGGCCCGGAGTGTGCAGCACGTCCAGGGTGACGTTACCCACTGCCACCTGCTCGCCATCTTCCAGATAGCGATCCGGGGTGAATGCCTGAGACAGGGCCAGACCAAACATCTGCGCCTGCTGTGGCAGCTGATCCAGCCAGAACTGATCCGCCTTGTGGGGACCCACCAGCGGCACGCCCAGCTGATCCGCCAACATGCGGGAGGCGCCAGCGTGGTCGATATGGGCATGGGTCAGCAGCACCTGCTCAACCTCGATTCCCAGCTTATCGATGGCCGCCTGAATCCGTTCCAGGTCACCGCCGGGATCGATCACCGCTGCCTTATTGGTTTCACTGCACCACAACAGGGAGCAGTTCTGCTGGAAGGGGGTGACAGGCACAATCTGGTATTTCATAACTCACACACTCACCAAAAACTGAGGGCTTAGGGTACCACAGGGGGCCCCCAGTCCAAACGCCCCTAGTTTAAACAGGGTCTTTCCTACTCAAAAGCCTGAAAAAACGCCCCTATCGAGGGGCGTTTTCGCTGGTTTATCTTAGTTTCCGCTTCGGGCTCACTCGTCAATGCCGGTGATGTTGCCCTCATCATCGATGTCGATGCTCAGGTAGGCGGGCCGCTCCGGCAGGCCCGGCATGGTCATCACATTGCCAGTCAAGGCATAAACGAAGCCAGCACCGGCACACAACCTCAGGCCACGAACCGGCACGGTAAAGCCGCTGGGCACCCCTTTGAGGGCAGGGTCATGACTGATGGAGAGCGGCGTCTTGGCCATGCACAGAGGCAGATTGCCGTATCCCAGCTCGGTCAGGCGGTCGATATCACTGCGCGCCTGCTCAGAGAGCTCAATGCCATCGCCACCATAGGCCACCTCGGCCAGGGTCAGCAGCTTGGCCTCCAGGGGCTGCTCCAGCTCATACAGAGGGCGGAAATCCGCAGGCTGCTGAAGGGCAACCATCACCGCCTCCGCCAGCGCCTGGGCACCTTCACCGCCTTTGGCGAAGGCTTCCGATAGGGCCACGCTGGCTCCGGCTTCCTTGACCCTGGCTTCCAGCCAGGCCAGCTCCATGTCGCTGTCATCGGGGAAACGGTTGAGGGCTACCACCACGGGCACGCCGTAGCGGCGGGCATTGTCGATGTGCCACTTCAGGTTGGCAAATCCATCGGCCAGGGCGACGAGATCCTCCTGGAACAGGGCGTCGGGCAGGGGCTGGCCAGGGCGCAGGTCATAACGACCCGAGTTGGCTTTCAGGCCTCGAAGTGTCGCCACCACCACGGCGGCATCCGGGCCTCGGCCGGCGGCGCGCGCCTTAATGTTACAGGCTTTCTCAAAGCCCATATCGGAACCGAAGCCCCCTTCGGTCACCACCACATCCGCCAGACCCAGGGCGATACGGTCGGCGATCACCGAGGAGTTGCCATGGGCGATGTTGGCAAAGGGTCCTGCATGCACCAGGGTAGGCACTCCCTCCAGGCTCTGCATCAGGGTAGGCTGGGCGGCCTCCTTCAGGATGGCGGCCATGGCGCCGGCAACCCCGATCTGCTCGGCGGTCACTGGCTGATTGTGTTCGTTGTAGGCCAGGACCACCTGCCCCAGGCGCTGGCGCAGATCCTTAAGATCCTTGGCCAGGGCCAGGATGGCCATCAATTCGGAGGCGGCGGAGATGTCGAAGCCACTCTCGCGCTCCAGACCGTTGACGGTTTTGCCCGGCTCATTGAGACCGATGCGGATTTTGCGCAGGGCGCGGTCGTTCATGTCGACCACACGATTCCAGACGATCCCCTCCGCAGTGACGCCCAGCCGTGGCAGGCCGGAACGGGCCTCAAACTGGTCGCCCTGGCGCTGTTCATGGTAGGCACGGGCATCGATGGCGGCAGCCGCCAGGTTGTGGGCCGCGGTCACGGCATGAATGTCGCCGGTCAGGTGGAGGTTCATCTCCTCCATGGGCGCCACCTGGGAGTAACCGCCACCGGCGGCACCGCCCTTGACCCCAAACACCGGACCCATGCTGGGCTGACGGATGCAAGCCATCACCTTCTGGCCGATGGCCTTGAGTCCCTGGGAGAGGCCAATGGTGGTCACGGTTTTGCCTTCACCCAGGGGCGTGGGGGTGATGGCAGTCACCAGCACCAGCTTACCCTGGGGCGCGGCGCTGGCGCGCTTGAGCAACTGGTGGCTGAGCTTGGCTTTGTACTGCCCCTGGGGCACCAGCTCTTGCGGCTGGATGCCTGCGGCGGCAGCGATGTCAGTGATGGGGGCCAAGTCAGCAGATTGAGAGATTACGATGTCTGATTTCATTATTATTTTCCGGGTACGACCTTGAAGCCGCGCACATTGTACTGGAAAAGGGGCCTAATTCAGACACCTTTTTATCAAATTTGGACCAAGGTCGTAGCTGGCCCCAAAATCGTGCAAACTGAGCAATTTACTTATTAATTCATGACCTTAGGTGAAACCACGACGTACACTCTGGTTTCCATCCTGTTGCTGCGGGTAAACAGCACAATGGAAGCTTTTGATTTAAGGAGGCAAAATGGGCTTTTCTCCATTCAAGGATGATGATGGATAACCGCCACCTGCCCTGGTTGCTGGCCCTGGTCACTGCCATTGCCTACACCGCCGTTGAGGCGTTTCGCCCCTTTCCCTTCAGTTGGCTGCTCAAGGCACTGCCGGCACTGGCCCTGCTGCAGTGGAGCCTGGGACGTCATGTTCTCGGCCCCCGCCCCCTGCTCTACCTGGCCCTGGCTGCCGCCGCCTGTGGTGACATCGCCCTGGACTTTGGCCACAACTCCCACCTGGTGCCGGGCCTGGGTGCCTTCAGCATCACCCAGCTGTGTCTGTGTCTGCTGCTGTGGCGACAAGCGCCGGGCCGCCCAAGCTGGCAGTGGGTCACTCTGCCTGTGGGCACCCTGGTATTTCTGTGGCTGATCTGGCCCTATCTGGATGGCCGGGCACCACTGCTGGCCCTCTACAGCCTGCTGCTGACCGCCATGGTGATGGGGGCGGTACGGGCCAACCTCAACTGGCAGAGCCAACTGGGGGCGGCGCTGTTCCTGATCTCCGATTCGATGATCGCCATCGACACCTTCGTCTATCACTCCCAACTGGGCATGACCACCATCTTCGTCACCTACTTCGCCGCACTGATGCTGCTGGTCACAGGGCTGACGGCACCCCGGAGTGAAAGCGGAACAGGGCGTCCGGTTCGGCAACCAGCCGCCACTCCGCCTCGCCAATCTCCCTGACCCGCTCATCGATGGGCTCAGGGCTGGCCAGCTGAGCCAGGGCCAGGTAATCCTGATAATGGCGGGCCTCCGAGCGCAGCAGGGAGAGATAGAATCGCTGTAGCTCCGTATCCATATGGGGCGCCAGGGCGGCAAAGCGCTCGCAGGAGCGCGCCTCGATGTAGGCGCCGATGATGAGGCGGTCCACCAGCACCCAGGGGTCGCTGCTGCGCAGCAACTGCATCAGCGAGGCCGCATAGCGGGAGGCGCGGATGGGCTCGATGGCTATGCCCCTGGCCAGCATCAGCTCACGCACCTGCTCGAAATGGTGCAGTTCCTCCTTGATGAGGCGCACCATCTTCTCCACCAGGGGGCCCGCCAGGGGCGCATCCGGGCGGCAACTGAGTCCTGCCGGGGTCACCTCGCTGGCCATCGCCTGCTGCCCTTGGGCCAGCTGAGGGCGATAGACCCTGTCCTCGAAGGGACGAATCCACCCTTGCAGCCGCTCACTGCCTCCCTTGTCCAGGGCGTAGCGCCTGAGCAGCCACACCGCGGTCTGTGCCGCCTTCAGTTCGCACAGCAGATGGTCCTGCAGCACCACCGCCAGACGCTCCGGTCGTCTGGCCTCCTCTATCCATGCGCCTGGGGTCTCCCCGTGCAAAAAAGCCTTAACCGGCGCCAGTAATCTCTCCACTGCCCCACTCCCTGTGGTTGATACCTCGATGGAGCGCATGGTATCGCCCGGGTCGGGGCGAAACAAGGGGAGGGTTTGCCCCGGGTTCAAGCCGAGGTGATACACTGGTATGCATGTCCACTGAACATCTAACGTCATGAAAACCGAGGATCTCTCCCTGTTTCTGCTGGTGGCCGACTGCGGCTCCATCACCCAGGCGGCCGATGCCGCCGATCTGCCGGTGGCCAACGTCAGCCGCCGCTTGCGCCAATTGGAGGGGGAGTTGGGCTTTCCCCTGTTTGCCCGCACCACCCGCCAGTTGAGGATCACCGAGGAGGGACAGCAGTTCTACCAGCAGGTGCAGCCGATGCTGACAGAGCTCAGTGCCACCATAGAGAGCCTCAGAGGCCAGCGCAGCAAGCTCTCCGGCAAGCTGCGACTGCAGCTGTTTGCCGACTCCAACCTGGTGCTGCCTTTCCTGCAGAAGTTTCAAAAAGCCCACCCCGAGGTCACCTTCGACGTCGAAGTCCCCGGCAAGGAGCTGGACCTGCTGGAACATGGATTTGATTTGGGGATGCGCATCGGTCCACAACGAGACTCCTCTGAAGTGGCCCGACTGGCAGGCAAGCTCAGGCGCATGGTGGTGGCTTCTCCAGATTACCTGTCCAGGCACGGCCGCCCCGACACCCCTTCCGCGCTAAGCCAGCACAACTGCATTACGTTTCGCATGCCCAATGGCAGGCTGGACAACCTGTGGCAGATCCAGGGGGGCGAGCAGGTGGAGGTCAAAGGGGATTTTGTGGTGAACCAACAAAGCCTGCTGGATGACCTGGTATGCAGTGGCCATGGCATCGGCTTTCTGCCCAGCATCATCGCCATCCCACTCATCCAGCAGGGGCGACTGGTGGAGTTGTTTGAGGGAGACGATGAGCAAGCAGAGGAGATCTGGCTTATCTATCCCTCCCGACGCCACCCAAGCCAGCTGTCCAGGGCCTTTATCGACTTCGCCCTGGAGGAGGTTCGAGGCAACCCAGCCTTCCAGTTATTGAGATAAAGCAGAAAGTAATACCGCCAAGCATCTTAAAAATCACACCGATTCTCTCATTTTTCGATAAAGTCATTTTGACTGATGCCGGTTCATCCCTGGAGGGGCAGCCCATAGACTTGCGGCACACTCCCCAAATTCGAGGCTTTGATGAACCGCTTTTCCACTCCGGTCACCGCTGTGGCCCTCAGCCTGGGCCTGCTGCTGCAGGGATGCACCCCTCAGGCTCAGATCGTCGCCGATAAGACCCCGCGCCCAGTCCGGGCGGTAGTGCTGTCTCAACCCCAGTCCATGGAGCTGATCTCCCTGCCGGCCACCCTGGAGCCCGTTGAGCATGCCCAGCTGGCGTTTCGGGTCGCCGGGCCGGTACAGAGTGTCCAGGTACACCAGGGCCAGCGTGTTCGCAAAGGCGACGTGCTGATGCAACTGGATCCCCACGATTTCGAAGTGCAGATCGCCGAGTACCAAGCCAGGTTGATTGAGGCCAGGGCCCAGGCCAATCAGGCACAGCAGGAGCGCGCCAGGGTGGCCGCAGCAGACAGGGACGATGCCATTGCCCGGGTTGAACTGGACCGGGCCAATACCGCGGTAGAGCGCACCGCCGCGGCGGTGACCATAGTGGAGCAGCGATTGCAGATGATGCAGGACGCCCTTCGCTACTCGGTGCTGACCGCCCCCTTCGACGGCGTGGTCTCCAGCGTGGCCATCGAGGCCCATGAACAGGCTATCCCGGCGATGAACGTGCTGACCCTGCATGGCGAAGCTGGGTTTCAGGTAAGGCTGGACCTGCCTGAGCAGTTAGCTCATCGCGTTCATATCGGCATGAAGGCGGCACTGAAGCTGAAAAATCACCCGGGGGAGTTTGAGTCGCAGATCTCCGAAATCAGCCACTCTGCCAGCCTGCTCAGTCGCACCTTTCAGGTAACCGCCACCCTGGACCACCAGCCACTGGGCGCCTGGCCGGAGCAGACCGGCCTGATGACCCTGGCTCTGACCTCCAGTCAACACCCCGGCTTCCTGCTGCCGAGCAGCGCGGTGCAATCTCAGGGAGAGTCGACCTATGTCAGTGTGGTCGACAACGGCCGGGCAGCACGAATCCCGGTAGAGGTGGTTGGCTATCAGCGTGACCGGGTTCGGGTGCAGGGCCAGCTGCAACAGGGGGATGTAGTGATGATCTCAGGGGCCCCCTATTTCGACGACGGCGCACAAGTGGGTGACATTCTGCTTGGTGACCGCCAGGTTGTACTGTGAGGGCCCCAGACATGAATTTTGCATCTATGGCCATCAACCGGCGCTTTTTCACCAGTTTTCTCACCACCCTGCTGTGCCTGATGGGTCTCTATGGCTACTTTGCCATGGGCAAGCTTGAAGACCCCGCCTTCACCGTAAAGACCGCCGCCGTGGTGACACTCTACCCCGGCGCCAGTGCCGAAGAGGTGGAGCTCAGGGTCACCGATGTCATGGAGCGAAAGCTGCAAGAGATGGGACGCCTGTGGAAGCTCCGATCAGTAAGTCGGCCCGGCCAGTCCATGGTGTTCATTGACCTGCTCGAAACCACCACCGGAGAGCAACTGCCCCAACAGTGGGATCTGCTCAGACGCAAGGTCAATGACATCAAGCTGGAGCTGCCCATGGAAGCACAGATCTCCGTGGTGGTGGATGAGTTCTCCGAGGTGTTTGGCATGATGTTCGCCGTTACCGGCGATAGCATTGCACCCAGAGAGCTCAACCAATATGCCCGCCTGTTCCAGCGCCAGTTAAAGGCGGTGGACGGAGTCAATAAGGTGGCCATCCAGGGACTGCATGAGCGGGCGATCTTTATCGAGATCGATGAGGCGCAACTGGCCAGGCACCAGATGACGCCCGCTCAACTGCTGGACCAGCTCTACAGCCAGAGCCTCATCAGCCATCCGGGGCAACTGACCCTGGGCTACGAGCGGATTCGACTCAGCCACAGCGATACCCTGGGCTCAGTGGAGTCGGTAAAAGGGTTGATCCTGCGCGCCGGTGCCGGACCCGTTGGAGACCAGAGATTCAAGTTGGGAGACGTGGCCGAGATCTATGAGGCCGACAGCGCTACCCCGCTAGTGATGAACCGCTACAACGGCCAACGTGCGATTACCCTGGCGGTGAATCCCCAGGATGGTCTCAATGTGGTGGCCATTGGTGACAGCCTCAAGGCGGCGATGGCACAGTTCGAATCCCGCATGCCAGCCGGCGTCCAGGTGCACACCATCGTATTCCAGCCCGATGAAGTCCAGAAATCGGTCAATAACTTTACCGGCAACCTGCTGAGTGCCATCGCCATCGTGGTCGTCGTCCTGTGGATCTTCATGGGGTGGCGAAGCGCCACCATAGTAGGAGCCAGCCTGGGAATCACCCTGCTGCTGACCCTGGTCTATATGCTGATTGCCGGCGTCGATCTGCACCGAGTTTCCGTCGGGGCCTTTATCCTGGCCCTGGGGATGCTGGTGGACAACGCCATCGTCATCACCGATCTCTACATCGCCAAGGTACGCACCGGAATCGAACGCAAGACCGCGGCCGCACAATCGGTGAAGGAAACCCAGATCCCGCTGCTTGCCGCCACCCTGATCGCCGTGGCCGCCACCTCGCCAGTGCTGTTCAGCCAGACGGCTGCGGCTGAATTTGCCATCGACCTGTTCAAGGTGATGGCCTCCTCCCTGCTGCTGAGCTGGGTAGTGGCCGTTACCGTGACCCCCTTGATGTGCTGGGCCTTCTACAAGCCTGCCGAGGGAGCCGAGGCGGTGCCCGCCTGGCAGGGCAGGGCCCGAACTGTGATCACCTGGATCCTCAACAACCGCAAGACCGCCCTGACCGCCATCGCTGTCGCTCTGGTGGTTACCGCCGCGCTCAGCACCAAGGTAGTGCTGAACTTTATGCCCGGCTCCGACAGAGCCATCACCTTCGTGGATTACTGGCTTCCCCAGGGGGGCAACATCTATCAGACGGCGGCGGATATGGCCAAGATTGAGGCCTGGCTGCTGGAGCAACCGGAAGTCAACAGCATCGCCAGCTTCATTGGCGGCGGCGCCCCCAGGTTCACCGTAACCTATGAACCTGAGCCCAACGACCCCGCCTACGGCCAGATCCTGGTTAACCTGGACAGCTATGAGCAGATCCCTCAGCTGCGTCGACGGGGTGATGCCTTCCTCAAGGCCAACTTTCCCCATGCCGAACCCAGGTTCCGTCCCCTGAAGCTGGCCACCGTGGACAAGTTCAACATCGAAGCCCGCTTCAGTGGTCCAGACCCAGAGGTGCTGCGCCAACTCTCCAGTCAGGCCAAGACGATCATGAACGCCCACCCCAACCTGAAGTATGTGCGGGACGACTGGCGCCAACCCTCCAAGATACTGGTCCCCCAGTTCAACCAGGACAGGGCCAGGCTCACCGGCGTCACCCGTAACGACGTCAACATCGCCCTGGCCCGGGCCACCGATGGCTTTATGGTCACCAGCCTCTATGAAGGCCGCGATCGGCTGCCGGTGCTGCTGCGTAGCCCAGAGGTGAGCAGAAACGACTTCAGCTCTCTGCTGACCCTGCCGGTCACCCCTTTGCTGGGCAATCATGTCGTGCCTCTGGGACAGGTGGTGGACGGTTTCCAGCTGCAGTTCGAAGAGGGTCAGATCTGGCGCCGTAATCGGCTGCGAACCATGACGGTACAGGCCGACGTGGAGGGGATCTACGCCTCCCAGACGCGCCTGGAGATCGCCGAAGCGATCGAGGCCATTGCCCTGCCCGATGGCTACCGCATGGAGTGGGGCGGCGAATTCTACGACGAAGACCGCTCGGTTAAAGACGTATTCGCCCAGTTGCCCAAGGCTGGCGTATTCATGCTGATCCTGATGGTGGCCATGTTCAACGGGCTGAGGCAGCCCGCGGTTATTGTGCTGACCATTCCCTTGGCCTTCATCGGGGTGGTCCCCATCATGGTGCTGTCCGCCAAGCCCTTCGGCTTCATGTCCATCGTGGGCACCATTGCCCTCAGCGGAATGATCATCAAGAACGGCATTGTGCTGATGGATCAGATCAATCTGGAACTGGCCAAAGGGCGCTCCCCTTTCGACGCCCTGGTGGAATCCGCAGTAAACCGGACCCTGGCCATCAGCATGGCGGCCCTGACCACGGTACTGGGGATGATCCCCCTGTGGTGGGACCCCCTGTTTGGCCCCATGGCCGCCACCATCATCGGTGGTTTGAGCCTGGCCACCTTCCTGACCCTGCTGATCATGCCGGTCTTCTACGCGGTGCTCTACAAGGTGCCACTCCAAGAGGAACAGAACCATGCGTAAGTACTTACTTCCCCTGCTGCCCCTGATTCTATGTGGCTGCGCCGTGGGGCCGCAGTACCAGGCTCCGGATGCCCCAGCCTGGCAACCAGAGCAGTGGCAGGCCTCAGGCCCCACCTCGACTCAGCAAGCCGAACTGAACTGGTGGACCCAGTTTGAGGATCCCGCACTGAATCGCCTGGTCAACCAGGCGCTGTCCGATAACCTGACGGTGCTTGCTGCCCAGGAACGGGTCAAACTGGCCAGCAGCTACCGGGAGGCGGTCTCCGCCACCAGTCTGCCTCAGGTGGGCCTGGGTGCAGGCTATGTGGCCGGACAACTCAGTGAGCAAGGCCCCATCGGCGGCCCACTGCGTAACCCAAGTGTGGGAGGGCAGCCCCTGGGCTTCCCCCTGGCCTCCCGCCAGCTGGATGCCACCTACCTGGGCCTGGGTGTGGCCTGGGAACCGGATCTGTTTGGCAAGACCGCCAGCCTGATTGAAGCCAGCGAGGCACGGGCTGAACAGGTGGAGATCATCGCCGACGGCACCCGGCTGATGGTGGTCAGCGCCGTCGTCAGCAACTACCTGCAACTGCGCAGTGCCCAGGAGCAGGAGATTCTGCTCAGAGCTCAGTTGGCCGATCTGGAACAGATCCAGCCCAGGGTAGACAGCCTCAAGGCCCACGGCCTCTCCTCCAGCGCCGACGCCGCCCAGGTGGCCGCGCAGCGGGAGGCGGTGGCGGCAATGCTGCCTCAGCTAGAAACCGCCATCGAGGTCCATAGCCGCCGCCTGGCGATCCTGCTGGGCCAGCCTTCGGACAGCCTGCTGAAGGAGCTCAGGCAACCCACCCCTCTGCCGCAGATCCACAAGGTGATCCCCATAGGCTTGCCTTCCGAACTGCTGCAGCGACGACCCGACATCCGCCTGGCGGAGCGTCAGATGAAGGTGGCCAATGCTGAGCTGGGCGTCGCCATGGCCAATCGCTATCCCAGCTTCTATCTCACCGGCACCCCTGGGGTGGTAGCCAGCGACTTCAGTGACCTCTTTGCCAGCGGCAGCAGCGCCTGGAGCTTCGGCGCCGGCATGAATTGGGCCCTGTTCGACGGAGGCTTGAGAGAAGCGATGGAGGCGGTGGCCGAGTCCCAGGTCAACATCGCTGCCCTGGATTACCAGAGGACCCTGCTCGGCGCCTTCTCCGAAGTGGAAACCCTGCTTAGCGCCTACGGCTACAGTGAGCAGAACCTGCAGGCGCTGACCCGCTCCCGGGATCAGGTGGCGCAGGCGGTATCGCGTACCCAAAGTCTGACAGACTCCGGTCTGGCAGGGACCCTAGATCTTCTCAAGGCCAGAGCCGCCTTACACCAGGCCAACGCAACACTGATTCAGGCCAGGACCCGCCATGCGCAACTGGTGGTGGCCCTGTATAAGTCTCTCGGGGGCAGTTGGTCAGAAAGTTGATGCTCTGGGCGTACCGGCCCTGCCGGTACGCCCAGATTCAGGGTACACTTAAATCAAGGAACAAGACTCAAGAGACCTTAGAATGGAAAAATGGCAAGCTTGGCTGCTGATCGCCCTGATTCTCGGCGTCATCGTCAGCAACATCATGGTGCTCAAGTACACCGCCAACTACAAGATGCCTCAGTTTGGTAAACCCAATCTGCCCAAGGCTCCCCGCAAAAAAGACGAAGGAGCCGACGGCGACACTAGCGACGACGGCGACGCATCAGACAAAGCAGGGCAATAACCAGTCCCCATCCAAATGCGAATGCACTGCCACCTCCACCACCGCCACTGCCAGGCGGGACGGTCACCGGGGGCACCAGCGCCACCGTTGCCTGACTGACCAGTCCTCCGGGAGCGGTCAGCACCAGAGTCAGGTTTCGGGCAACACCCTGATCGAAGGTCACCAGGTTCACCGTACGGTTTAGCTGACCGTCGGCGAAACTCACCGGCAGACTCAGCGCCGTGTAATCCCTTCCCGCCTGTGCCGTGCCATCCCGGGTCTCAAGCTGCACCGTCAGCGGACCGCTGCTTCCCCCCTCACGGTTCAGCACTATGGCCAATACCTGCCCCGAAGTCACCTCAAAACTGGACTGAGCAAACACCGCAGTGCCGGTGGCGCCGACACTGCTGTCGATGATCTGTACCGAATGCTGATCCCGCCCCAGGGCCACTCCTCCCGGCCACAGCAATTGGGCCGTCAGGGTGCGATTGCTCTGGACACTGTCCTGAGCCACCTGAAGGCTTACCGACGTGCGCTCTACCCCAGCCTCAAACGTCAGCGGCAGTAAGCGTTCACTTCCATCCACACTCACCAGCAGGGTGGCGGCAGCCCGCCCCTGGATGTCACTGCGGCTGATCCCCAGCTCAAACGCCTGCCCCTCCTCCACCGAAGCTGGAGAACTGTCCAGATCCAGGGTGCCCCTGATCGCCACCGGCGCGGCCCGGTTACCGATAAACTCGGCGGATTCATTCAGGGTTCGGCCATTGTCCGCCTCCTCGGCATCACCGCACCCCAGAGGTGAACTCAGCAGAGGCGATGAGTAGCTCGGCAGGGTGCTGGGGGAGACGAAGGACCACATCACGGTACGGCCAAAGCCGCAATCGAAAGCATGGCTGAAGGGGAACAGGGCACTGTCGTTGCCCTCATGCCCGGCACCGAAGTTATGGCCAATCTCATGGGCCGCGACCGAGTTGCGGATGCTGTCTGACAGCCCGTTGTAGGTCACCACCGAGTGCCGGCCGGGGAGGAAGGCGATGCCGGCGGCATCGTCCATCTCGGGGACCAGCAGCATCCCAAGATCGGCGCCGTATTGGAGGTTCAGGGCATCATCAACCACATCCAGTTGACTGAAATCGGTCACCAGAGCCTCCGCGCCCCCCTGCTCGCTCAGGCTGCGCAGGGGAATGATCCCCTTCAGTTTGACGTCCACCGCCACCTGGGAGTTCTCCATATAGGTGTTGGTGGCGGCGACCATGGCGTTGACCATGGATTCCAGCTCGGCATAACGTGGGTAGGGTTGGGCCCAATCGGGCAACCACACCAGGATATCCACTTCCCGGGCACCTGACAGTGCCAGAGGGGTCACCATTCGGCTGGCTTTGAACTTCTCCAGCTCTGCGGCCATCTGCGGGTTCCACAGACCATCACTGCCCATGGAGACAGGCTCGGCGACCACGGCGGTCGTCGCCAATATCAGCCCGACCAAGCCAGAAAATCTCGTGATCATGCCCTTCCCCTTTTTACTCCTGTTCCCTTAAGGCTAGTCTATGCCTCTGACCTTAGAGACATTTTTGTTGCATTGGCCAGCAAGGAACTAAAGGATTGAGCACAAAAGAAAACGCCACCGGACGGTGACGTTATAGGGGGCTTGAACCTGTTTGCCCTTCAGCTGAAGATGACGGCCACCCAGGGGTGGCTCGGGTCACTCGCCGCTGCGTCGCTTAAGCAGGTAGAGGTCCTCCTGGGCCAGCTCCTCATCCAGTTGCCTGGCGACAAACTCCGGAGAGGTGGTGTAGCGGGCCAGCAGGTTGTAGATCACCGGAATCACCAGCAGGGTGAACAGGGTGGCCACCAGGATACCGGAGAGCACCACCACACCAATAACAAAGCGGGTCTCAGACCCTGCTCCGGTAGCCAGCACCAGGGGCACCGCCCCGGCGGCGGTGGTGATGCCGGTCATCATGATCGGGCGCAGACGCTGTACCGCCGCCTCGATGATCGCCTCCTCAAACTTGATGCCCTGGTCCCGCAGCTGATTGGCAAACTCGACAATCAGGATGCCGTTCTTCGCCGCCAGCCCCACCAGCATGATTACCCCAATCTCCGAGTAGATATTGAGGCTCTGTCCGGTGAAGTAGAGGCCCAGCAGGGCGCCCAGGGTAGCCAGAGGTACCGTCAGCATGATCACCAGGGGATGAATGTAGCTCTCGAACTGGGCCGCCAGCACCAGGAACACCACCACCAGGGCCAGGGCAAAGACGAAGACCACCGCATCGCCGGACTCCTGATAGTCCTGAGAGGCCCCCTTGTAGCTGACCACGGCATCCACCGGCAACAGCTCATCCACCAGACCATCCAGGTAAGCCAGTGCATCACCCAGGGTGTAGCCATCGGCCACGTTGGCCTCCAGGGTGATGGCGCGCATGCGGTTGTAACGATTCAGCCTGGGGGCATCGGCGTACTCCTCCACCGACACCAGATTGGCCAGAGGGATCAGCTCACCGGAAGAGGCGGAGCGCACATAAAGATTGGAGAGATCCGAGGCGGTGTTCTGATTGTCTCTCTGGCCCTCGATGATGACATCGTATTCCTTGCCCTGCTGCTCGAAGGTGGTCACCAGACGCGACCCCAGCATCGACTCCAGGGTACGGCCGATGGCGCTGACGGACACCCCGAGGTCTCCGGCCCGATCGCGGTCGATCACTACCCTAAGCTGTGGCTTGGTCTCCTTGTAATCGTGGTCCAGTCCCACCAGCATGGGGCTGTCTTTGGCGGCCTCCATAATCTGGTCACGCCACTGGGCCAGCTGCTCATAGCTGCCGCCACCAATGACAAACTGCACCGGTTTGCCCACCCCTCGGCCGAAGGCCTGACGCATGATGGGGAAGGCCCTGACCCCACTGAGATCCGACAGGCGTCCGCGGATGTCGGCCATGATCTCAAAGGCGCTGCGACGCTGCCCCCAGTCCTCCAGGTTGATGATGGCCATGCCGCCGGAGAAGTCGGCAACCCGGCCCCAACCCCGGGGCGCACGAATCAGCAATCGCTTGATCTCGCCAGACTCCACCATGGGCATCAGTCGATGCTCAATCTCATCCATGTAGTCCTTCATGAAGGAGTAGCTGGCCCCCTGAGGGCCATTGATGATGATGAACATGGAGCCCCGGTCCTCCCTGGGAGCAAACTCCGAGGGCACCTTGGTAAACAGGAAGGCGCTGCCGCCCATGGCAGAGACGATGATAGCCACCACCAGCACAGGGTGAGCCACCCAGCGCTTGAGAGAGTCCCGGTACTGGGACTTGGCCCACTCCATCGCCTGATCCACCTTACGCACCAGCCAGGGATCTTCCGAGGCGGGTTTGAGCAGCTTGGAGCACATCATCGGGCTCAGCGACAGGGCTATCAGAGAGGAGAAGGCCACCGCCGCACTCATGGCGATGGAGAACTCCCTGAACAGCTTGCCCAGATCCCCTTCCAGGAAGCCGATGGGCATAAACACCGAGATCAACACCAGGGTGGTCGCCACCACTGCAAAGGCCACCTGGCGTCCTCCCAGGAAGGCGGCCTTGAGCGGCGACTCCCCCTCCTCCACCCGGCGGTGGATGTTCTCCAGCATGACGATGGCGTCATCCACCACCATGCCAATGGCCAGGATCAGGGCCAACAAGGTGAGCAGGTTGATGGTGAATCCCAGGGCATAGAGCACCACGAAGGTGGCCAGCAGGGAAACGGGGACGGTGACCGCCGGGATCAGCATCGCCCGGACACTGCCCAGGAACAGATAGATCACCACAATCACCAGCAACATGGCGATCCCCAGGGTCTTGTACACCTCGTCGATGGAGGCCTGAACAAACACCGAGGCATCGTAGGAGCGCTTGATCTCCATCCCTTCCGGCAGGGTGGGGTTGAGTTCGTCCACCAGGGCATTGACCGCCCGCGCCACCTCCAGGGTGTTGGCGGTGGATTGACGGGTCACGCCCAGACCGATCATCGACTCGGTGTTGCCCCGGAAGGTGATGCGCTCCTCTTCGGACGCCAATTCCACATGGGCCACGTCCGCCAGACGGATCAGGTAGCCGTCCATGCCACGCCCCACCACCAGCTGGGAGAAGTCCTCCGGGGCCAGGAAGCTGCGTTGCACCCTCACCGAGAAGTGGCGGTTTTCAGATTCAATGCTGCCGGCGGGCAGCTCCACATTGTCGGCACGCAGGGCGGATTCGATGTCGGTCACCGTCAGGTCCCGGGCCGCCAGGGCCTGGCGGTCCACCCAGATGCGGATGGCGTACACCTTGCCACCACCGACCCGAATGTTGGCCACGCCATCAATGACACTGAGCCTGTCCACCAGGTAGCGGCGGGCATAATCGGTCAGCTGCAGGGTATCCATTCTGGAGGACTGCAGGTTGAGCCACATGATCACTTCAGAGCTGCCGGAGGCCTTCTGCACCTCGGGCGGATCCGCCTCCTCCGGCAGGTTGTTCAACAACCCGGACACCCGGTCACGCACGTCGTTGGCGGCGGCATCGATGTCCCGTTCAATGTTGAACTCCAGGGTCACCGAGGAGCGGCCATCCCTGGAGGAGGAGGAGATGTTCTTGATCCCTTCGATGCCGGCGATGCGGTCCTCGATGATCTGGGTGATGCGGGTCTCCACCACCGCGGCAGAGGCGCCCCGGTAGTTGGTGGAGATCTCCACCACCGGCGGATCGATGTTGGGATACTCCCTCAGCGGCAGCTTGTCGAAGGAGACCAGGCCGAAGGCGATCAGCAGCAGGCTGATCACCGACGCAAACACCGGTCTCTTGACGGAAAGGTCGGTCAGCAGCATTACTCGGCACCCCGCACAGTGAAGGGCTCACCGCTACGGGTGTTCACCTCCTGCCCGGGACGCACCTTCATGATGCCTCGGGTCACCACGATCTCGCCGGCATTGACGCCGGAGAGGATCTCCGCCCTGCCCCGAATGCGCAGGCCCACTTCCACCTCACGCTGCTCAATACGGTTGTCCGGGGTCACCACGAACAGGTAGTGACGCTGCTGCAGGGGGATGATCGACTCTTCAGGCACCACCAGGGTATCCCGCTGTTCGGTAATCAGCTTGAGGGTCATCAGCATGCCGGGGCGCAGGGCCAGATCCGGATTTTCGATGTTGGCCCGAACCACCACGGCCCGGGTCACAGGGTCCACCCGGCTGTCGATGCTGACCACGGTACCGGTGAACACCCGCTCGGGGAAGGCGGCCGCGGTCGCCTCGACGCTGCGGCCAGGGTTGAGCTGGGACAGGAAACGCTCAGGCACCGGGAAGTCCAGCTTCACCACCTGGATGTCATCCAGGGTGGTCACCTCGGTTCCGGGGGTCACCAGGGTACCTGGGCTGACTTCTCGAAACCCGAGGACACCGGAGAAGGGGGCGCGCAAGTAGCGGGCATCCAGCTCCGCCTGGTACTGCGCCAGGGTCGCCTTGGCCACATCGACCGAGGTGGCCAGCCTGTCCAGCTCCGAGCTGGCGATGGTCTTGGCCTGGACCAGGTCCTTGATGCGATTAAACTCCCTCTGCTGTTCCTGCAGGTTGGCCCGGGCCGCTCGCAGCTTGGCCTGCTGCTCGCCGTCGCTCAGGGTCAGCAGCAGAGTGCCGGCTTCCACCCGTTGGCCATCATCGAAGTGGACCGCTTCCACCTTTTCGGTCACTTTCACCGACATCACCACAGACTCACGGGCCTTGACGGTGCCCAGAGCTTCCACCTCACGGCGCATCGATTCGGCCGCCACCTGGGTCACCACCACTGAGGGGGTGCCCCTGGGTTTGCCTCGGGCTCCATCGCCCTTGCTGGTCTCTTTGTGATAGATCGCGCCCGCCACGCCAACAGCGAGGACGATTCCGGCAACTATGGTTTTTTTCATTATCTCTTGCCTAGTTGATTGCTGATCCCACCTGCGGGACTTTGCCCTATAGGGTACCAAGCTGGGGGTGGACCGCCATCCACTGTTGGCTTTAAGTTGTGATTCAATTGGTAACCAACTGTGACAATGGCCACACAATGTTGACAAAGAAAAAACGGAGGAGATAGGGAGTCGGATGTGGGCCCGGCGAGTGCCGGGCCCGAAGAGTCACAGAGCCTTAGGATCAGAGACGGAAGCGACCCACCAGTTGCTCCAGTTGCTGAGCCTGATCGGACAGGGCCTGACTGGCCCCCGCCATCTCTGCTGCCGCCTGAGTGGCGCGCTCGGTGCCGTCGTTGATGTTGGTCACATGATCGGTGATCTGAGTAACCACGCTGGATTGCTCCTCGGTGGCGGTCGCCACCTGCAGGTTGAGATCGGCGATGGCCCGAATCTGCTCGGCAATCTGTGCCAGCGAGTCGCCGGTTCGGCCCGCGGCTTCGGTGCCGGCCCCCGCCTGGGCCCGGCCGCTGTTGACCGCTTCCACCGCCCGGCGTGCTTCGGTCTGCAGTGAGGTGATCATCTGCTGAATCTCCTCGGTGGATTCATTGGTGCGCTGTGCCAGGTTGCGTACCTCGTCGGCCACCACCGCAAATCCCCTGCCCTGTTCGCCAGCCCGTGCCGCCTCGATGGCGGCGTTCAGCGCCAGCAGGTTAGTCTGTTCGGAGACCGAGCGGATCACCTCCAGCACGGCGCCAATCGCCTCACTCTGATTGGCCAGCTCCTCAATCACCTCACCGGCTCGCTCCATCTCCTCGGCCATGGTGGCGATGGTGCGGCTGGAGTCCTCCACCACGATAATGGCATCACCGGTTTCCCGGTTGGCGCGTTCGGCAACGTCCGCCGCCTCCGCCGCGTTTCGTGCGATCTCGCCAATGGTCAGCCCCATCTCCTCGATGGCCGAGGCGGTCACCAGGGTCTCGTCCCGCTGTCGCTCGCTCTCCACACGGCCGGTTTCGGCACTGGCGGAGACCTCGGTCGCCGCCGTGCGCAACAGGCTGGAGGTCTGGGCCACATCGGCAATGGCATGACGTATCTTGCCAATAAAGCCATTAAAGCCACTGCCCACCCGGGCCAGCTCATCCTGCCCCTGATCACGAAGGCGATGGCTGAGATCGCTCTCCCCCTGTCCCATCTCCTGGAACACCCCGGCCAGGGCGTTGATGGGCCGCGACAGGGAGTTCGCCAGCAGCACGCCCAGGCCACCGAACACCAACAGCACACCCAGGGCGCAGAGGATGATGTAGTTACGGGACTCATTCAGGCCGGCATAAAGCTCCGCCTTAGGCACCTCGGCCACCACGTACCAGCCCAGGCTATCCACATAGCTGGCCGCAATGATCACCGCGTCATCCTCGACAAAGGCGAAGGACTGTCTCTTCAGCAACTGCGACCAGTTCACATCGCCGTGAAGCGCCGCCAGGGAGAGGTTCTGTCCCGGCTTCTTCTCAGGGTGAACCATCGCCTGCCCCTGGCCATCCACCAGATAGACGAAACCGGACTGCTCGATGCGGAACTGACGAAGATAGTCGAGCATGTCGTCGAAAGAGCGTGAGATGCCGGATGCCCCGCGGCCATCCAGTAGCTGATAGTTCACGAACAGATCGCTGTTGCCTTCGGGGTAGGTATAGATGCTGACCTGTGAGGCACTGCCGCTGTCGCGAAAGGCAAAAAACCAGCCATCCAGGTTGTCGTTATTGAGACGCCTCAGGAAGCCGTCCTGATTCCAGTAATCGGCGGTCCGGCGATCGGCAAAGCTGACGTTGCTCAGGTTGTACTGCTGAGCAACGCTGCCGAGGCTGGCCACCAGGCGGCGCTCCTCTTCGGCGGTAAGGCCGCCATCCAGGGCGTCGAGGACGGACTGATTGGCCGCAATGGTGTAGGAGATGGCACTCATCATACTGATCTCCCGGTCGATGGCATTACGCACGCGCTGAACCAGGTTGGGCAGCTCAGATTGCTGCATCCGTTCGACCAGCAGTTTACGCGCCTCCCACTGGCTGATAATGCCAATGACCAGGGTGGATGCCAGTACCGACAACAACACCATCATCATCAGGCGGCTGCGAATGGTCAGCTGGTTCAGTTTCATCGTTCTCCTCCGGGGGCACTTCGACAGGTGCCAAGCATGTGACGCACGGCGTCATTGGAAACTCATGTTCAGATGAAGGAGATTATGTACTTTTATTACAAATTTGGAAGCAAAAAGAGATTAAATTTCGACTGGACTGACTTGTTTTCGATCACTTTTCACCAAAAACTCAAACGAATGTAATTTAGCACCACAGCATTATGCCGCTCTGTCCGGATTCTTCCCAGGGCTTAAGGACAAAAAAAGGCCCCATCTGGGGCCCTTGTCGAATCGCGGACTACAGAGAGTAATCCAAGGTCAGGTAGTAGAGGCGACCCACGTTGTCGTAACCGGCCATGCCGGCCACATTGCCCATGGAGTGACCCGGCAAGTCACGGTCAAACAGGTTGTCGACCCCCAGACCCAGCCTCAGGCCGTTGTCCCAGGTGTAGTGCATCAGCACATCGTTCACCACATAGGTACCGTAACTCATGATGGTTGAGTAGGGCTTGATGTAGTCATCATTAAACTGCGGAGTGTAGACATCCACACCATCCAGATAGCGCAGCGTCCAGGCAAAATCCCAGTCTCTGAGGCTGTAGGCGGTGATCAGATTCCCCTGCCACTTGGCGTAATCCGGGGTGCCGGCGAACTCCTCCTTGACCGAAGGGTCATCCTGGAAGGCATACTCATTACGCTCAATCAGGTAGGTGCCAATCAGCCTGGTGGTCAGATCCCCCTCACCCAGCGCCGTATCGTAACCAATCTCGAAATCCACCCCTGACGCTTCCTGCTTGGCCACATTGGTGTAGGTATTGACCAGATTGGTCAGCTCGTGGGTTTCAGGGTCGCGACTGAGCAGATCGCAGTATTGGTTGTCTGTGCCGGACGGGTTGTCCACACAGCGATTGATGATGTTCTGTGCCCCCACCATGGAGATGGCATCGGTGATCTCGATGTCCCAGTAGTCCAGGGTGATGGTCAGTGAATCGATAATGCTGGGCTGATACACCACCCCGGCAGTGAAGCTTCGTGACTCTTCTGGCTCCAGCTTGTCGTTGCCGCTCTCCACCCCCTTGAGATCAACGGTGTCATAGTCGGAATCAAAGTCAGCCGGCACACCCAGGGCAGCGCAGTTGCTGGCGCGAATGGCGCGTTGCGCCTCGGTCAGTTCGGCGAGCTGGCTCGCCTTACAGCTGTCATTGATGGAGAAGTAGCCGTCTTTCTGGGCGCCGGCAAACTCGCCCAGGCTGGGCGCCCTGAAGGCACTGGAGAGGGTGGTACGAATCCTGAGGTCCGCCACAGGCACCCAGCTCAGTCCCAGCTTCCAGCTGGTGGTGTCGCCCGAACTGGAGTAGTTGGAGTAGCGCGCGGCCAGGTCCATCTCCAGAGATTCCACACCGGGTTGGTCAGCCACCAGAGGCAGGCTCAGCTCCGCATACACCTCGGACACATCATAGTGAGCGTCTTCATTGGAGTAGGCGGGGAAGAAGGTGTCTCCCGAGGCGGCCAGCTCATCCTCGCGGGTCTTCATGCTCTCTTTGCGGTACTCCGCTCCGGCGGCAAAACCGGCGCCCCCTGCAGGCAGCGCCAACCAGGCGGGGTTGGTCAGAGAGGCCCCCAGCACGGTCTGCTGCAGCACAGCATTCATCACCGAGGTGGTGCTGATGTAATCGCGCATCTCCGGGGTGATTGAGCCCTCACCAAAGAGGTTCAGCGGAACACAACCCTCGGCCCGGGCAGACTCAGACCGGCACACCGCTTCGCCGTCCACCAGGACGGAATCCACGGCCATGGCGAACCTGGAGTTGATCAGGTTGTTGCCATTCTCCCGGCGCAGATCGGACTGGCCAAAGAGACCGAAGGCGTCCAGCTCCCAGCCTTGAAACAGCTCTCCCTTCACCCCCAGTACATACCTTTGAACCGTGCGCTCGTTCTCTTCACTGCGCGGCCCCAGATCATTGAGGAAGCGGTTGAGCATGATGCTGCCCAGCCCATTCTGATCCATCAGCTGGCCAAGATCGGCGCCGACAAAGGCGTTGTCACGCTGGATCTGCAAGTTGCCGAGGAAGAACGCCGGTGGCCCTTCATAATGCGCTTCGGTTCGGGACCACTTGGCCTCCAGGTAGGCCTCCATCTCATCACCCAGGCCGTAGTGGCCTTTAAAGTTGGCGGTCACGCTATCCAGCTCAGGCTGCAGGGTTTCCCACTGACGCAGGTTCTCGTAGTAGTTGCAGGAGGCACCGCATTTCAGGCCATCCACATCACTCCCGGTCTCGATAGGCACCAGGGAGCCATCGTCGGCAAAGGTGTAGCTGTCACCCAGACCGTGCCAGGGGCCGAACACCACTCCGGCATTGTTGACGCCGTAATAGCCCCCCTGAACCCAACGCTCCACGGTGTCGGTGCCGGTCATGGTGGTCCAGGAATCCTCGGTCGCCTCCCTGTCCAGGGCGCCCAGCTTGGACTGGCCGGCATACTCCAGCGACAGGGAGGCGTTACCGCGGCCATCGTCAAAATCCTGGCCGTAGGAGAGGGAGAACTTG
Organism: Ferrimonas sp.; assembly: GCF_048263965.1. NCBI lineage: Bacteria > Pseudomonadati > Pseudomonadota > Gammaproteobacteria > Alteromonadales > Ferrimonadaceae > Ferrimonas > Ferrimonas sp. The sequence continues at coordinate 50,699 of NZ_JBLXDO010000002.1, forward strand.
CGGGTATTGAAGTCACTGTCGTCGGCCTTTCCGGCAATGGCTCGCAGATTCAGTCCCTGGATATCCCGCTTCAAGCGGAAGTTGACCACACCGGTCACCGCGTCGGCGCCGTAGATGGCCGAAGCACCGCCGGTGATGATCTCCACGCTCTCCACCCACTCCAGTGGAATGGTATTGATGTCCACCCTGGAGTCACCGACACTGCTGGAAACGTGGCGCTTGCCATCCACCAGGACCAGGGTGCGCTCCGAGCCCATCCCCCTGAGATCCAGTACGCTCAGTCCGCCACCGCCCACCGCAGCGGTGGAGCTGGCCAGGGCGCCGCTGCTGGCCAGTGCCGGCAGCTCATTCAGGGCCTCGGCAATGTTCACCGCCCCGGTATTGATAAGGCTCTCCCCGGTCACCACGGTGACCGGCGTCGGGGTAACGGCCCCCTCTCTGGCAATGCGGGTTCCCAGAACGGTAATGCGCTCTATCTCCGCCTCTGCCGCTGTCGCCACGCCACTGGTCAGGGTGGCGGTAATAAGGGTTGTGAATAATCCCGAGACCACGGCTCGAGAAACCACTGAACGCTTCATCAGTAAATTATCTCCGTCCGCCATTTATTGGCGGATAAAACATCAATCTGCACGCAAATAAGCAAAGGGGGCCTAAAAATCAGGCACCTTTTCGAAACATTGCGACCATAGAAAATATGATTCTATTTTCTCATGAAAAGAGTCACCGGCTAGGTGAAACCGCATAAGTGTGAGACCAGTCCCATTAGCAACACTCTTAACAATCAAACAGTTACAACTAATCTTTATCTCGGCAACCTCAAGGCGTCTCCTTGAGGCACACCCACTGAGTCAAAAAACAAGACGGCAGTAATCAAAGTTCATTAAGCAATTAAGCCAACCGGAAAAATAGAGCCAGACTCCATCAACCCAGCAGGAAAAGACAAAAAAAAGGCCCCTGAGCAGGGGCCTTATTTACGATAATTTCAATTCGCCTTACATGGCGTAATCGAAGGTCACGTAGTAGAAGCGACCGATGTTATCGTAGCTGGCAGAGCCAGTGCCGTTACCCATGGAGTGACCAGGCAGGTCACGATCGAACAGGTTGTCGATACCGAAGCCCACCTTGATGCCGTTATCCCAGGTGTAGTGCATCAGCACGTCGTTCACTACATAGGTGCCGTAGCTCATCAGGTCAGAGTATGGCTTGCTGTAGTCATCCGCGTACTGAGGGGTGTACACATCCACACCGTCCAGGTAGCGCAGTTTCCAAGCAAAATCCCAGTCGCTGATGGTGTAGGTGGTGGTCAGATTGGCCTGCCACTCAGCCTCGCCCACAGTTCCGGCGAACTCTTCCTTCACGGATGGGTCATCCTGGAAGGCGTACTCGTTACGCTCAATCAGGTAGGTACCGATCAGGGTAGTGCGCAGATCGCCTTCACCCAGTTCAGTGTCGTAACCGATCTCGAAGTCCACACCAGACGCTTCCTGCTTGGCCACGTTGGTGGAGGTGTTGATCAGGTTATTCAGCTCGTGAGTCACAGGGTCACGGCTGATCAAGGCACAGTACTCATTGTTGATGCCGCCGGGGTTGTCCACGCAGCGATCAATGATGTTCTGGGCACCGATGCCGGAGATGGCGTCGGTGATCTCGATGTTCCAGTAATCCAGAGTGATGGTCAGGGAATCAACGAAATCAGGCTGGTACACCAGACCAATGGTGTAACTCTCAGACTCTTCAGGCTCCAGGTTGCTGTTACCCTGGTTTACGCCTTCAAGGCTGGAACCATCGTAATCGGAGTCGAAGTCCGCGGGCACGCCCATGGCGGCACAGTTGGCGGCACGAATAGCGCGCTGCTCTGGAGACAAGGTGGCCAGTTCACTGGACTTACAGGTGTCGGTGAAGCGGAAGTAGTTCTGAGTAGGCGCGCCGTAGAACTCACCCAGGTTAGGTGCACGGAAGGCGGTCGCCAGGGTAGCGCGGAAACGCAGGTCATCGAACACAACCCAGTCCAGACCCAGCTTCCAGCTGGTGGTGCCACCAGTGGTGCTGTAGTCAGAGTAACGGGCTGCCGCTTCCATGGTCAGGTCCTGAATCATGGGCAGATCGGTCAGCAGAGGAACGTTGAACTCGGCGTAGATCTCGGACACATCGTAATCAGCCTTCTCGTTAGGGAAGGCGTTGAAGAAGGTGTCACCGGACGCGGCCAGGGCATCTTCCTTGGTTTCCATCTTCTCTTTGCGGTACTCAACACCGGTGGCGAAACCAACGGAGCCGGCAGGCACGTCGAACAGGTAGGAGTTGGTCAGGTTGGCACCAAATACGTACTGCTCAACGGTAGCAGTACCCACAGAGGTGGTGCTGATGTAGTCGGCCATCTCCTGAGTCACTGCACCGTCACCGAACAGGTTGACAGCAACACAACCGTTGGCACGAGCGGTCTCATCGCGGCATACGGCTTCGCCGTCAACCAGGATGGAATCCACACCATAGGCAAACTTGGAGCGGATCAGGTTGTTCTTGTTTACGCGCTCGTTTTCGGTCTTACCGTAGGTACCGTAAGCTTCCAGATCCCACTCTTCGAAAACCACACCTTCGATGCCAACAACGTAACGCTGGGTGGTACGCTCATCTTCTTCGATGCGAGGACCCAGATCGTTGATGAAGCGGCTCATGGTGACGCTGTCCAGATCGTTGTCGTCCATCAACTTGGCCAGGTCATCCTGGATAAAGGCGTTGTCACGCTTGATGTCCAGGCTACCGAAGAAGAACGCAGGCTGACCACTGTTAGTGGCATTGGTCTGAGACCATTTTGCCTCGAAGTAGGCGTTCAGATCCTCTGTAATGTCATAGTTGGTCTTGAAGTTGACGGTAGTGCGATCAAATTCAGGCTGAAGCAGCTCCCACTGACGCAGGTTTTCGTAGTCACAAGGACCCACACACTTGGTGCCGTCAACGGTGTCGCCCAGGTCCTGCTTAACCAGTTCACCTTTGGAGTTGAAGGTGTAGGAATCGCTCAGACCATTCCATGGACCGTAGATGGCACCGGCGTTGTTGATGGCGTAGTAACCACCCTGAACCCAGCGGCGAACGGTATCGTCCCCCTTAATGGTGGTCCAGGAATCCTTGGTCTGGTCACGATCCAGGGCACTCAACTCAGACTGCTGGGAGTACTCTACGGAGATAGCAGCGTTACCGCGGCCATCGTCAAAGTCACGGCCGTAGGACAGAGCCAGCTTCTGGTTGTCATAGCCGCTGTCATCGGCTTCACCGGCGACAGCGCTGATGTTAAAGCCGGTAATGTCTTTCTTCAGGCGGAAGTTCACCACACCGGTAACCGCATCGGCACCGTATACGGCGGATGCACCACCGGTGATGATCTCTACGCTTTCAACCCACACGGTAGGAATGGTGTTGATGTCTACGCGGGAATCACCGGCGCTGCTGGAAACATGACGCTTGCCATCAACCAGCACCAGAGTACGCTCGGTGCCCATACCACGCAGGTCCAGTACACTCAAACCGGCGGTACCGATGTAGCTGCCGGAGCTAGCCATGGAGAAGGTGCTCGCCAGAGCAGGCAGCTCGTTCAGAGCTTCTGCAATGTTCACTGCACCAGTGTTGGTCAGGGTCTCGCCGGTAATAACAGTAACCGGAGTAGGAGTGATGGCTCCCTCACGGCTAATACGAGAACCGGTAACTTCAATGCGCTCTACGTCGGCGCCTTCTTCTGCATAAGCCACATTGCTGATCAGGGTCGCGGAAGCCAGAGTACCCAGCATTGCTCCCTTCACGGCACGTGACACAATTGATTGCATCATCACGTAATAATCTCCACTCGACTATTTAAAGCCATTTAATATGGTTATTTATTATTCACCGAAATAAATCAGTGCCGGATGATGCTGCATTTTGAGAAGTTTTGTGTCAATGAGAAAACATTCGAGGAATTGTTGCACTGGCGTTTCCATGTTTATTTTATGTGTACAGAATGAAAAGCCAAAAAATATTGATCTTTGCCGCAGCCCTAAAGAGTCAGCAATTGAAAGCGACTGTAAAGTTTACATTTAACTTGTTTTTCAATGAGTGCGATTCTCGATCCAGATCACACGCCTGAGTTAAATGCCCAAACATTAATCAACTAACTTTTTCGAAGTTTAATCACCCAAGCCAACATTTGGTTATCTTTTGTTCTCACCTCCCTCAATGTAAACTCATCTTCGCATGTTAACAAACCATTAATCCCCGAACTTAGGGTTTGTTCATCCTTTGCAGATGCTATCTGGTGTTTCAGGCGCTCCCCATAGCATTTAAGCTCTCCGACTCCAGTCTGCCAGCGACTGAGCTTAGCCTTAACCTCATCCCCCATCATTTCATTGAGTACGAGCATTACTCCCTTAAGCTGAAAATCGAAGAAACCACCACTCACCTGTTCCCTCAAACGGCTCAATAAGCCATCAAGATGTTGCTTCAGCTTGCGAGCGTTCGGATTGTTGTCCAGAGCAGCAAACTTAGCGTCCGTATCAACTTTGCCCATCTCCATGATCAAATTTTCAACACAATCGACCACTCCGGATGAGAGGAAGTACTCAACATCAATCAAATCCTTTTTAGCTTGCTGAGTAATCACCGAGTTCTCATGGTGAACAATCAGAACCAGTGAACCTCCGTGACAAAGAACCCGCCAAGCTTCGTTCAGGCTTGAAGGCCAAGGCCCATATTCCAGCCCAAACATGGAACAAACCAATGAAAACTGAGCATCCGAAAAGGGCTGATTTTGCAAGGGAACCTGTCTAAGAGTCACCACCCCGTCAATAGCCGATATATCGGCTAAGTCCGTCGCTACCCACTGTTGATCACGATGTGACAAGTAACGAACAAGTTGCCCATTACCAGTTGCAAGATCCAGGGCTTTACCGCCCTGGGGGATATCCACAGTCAACTCAACCAAACACTCAGCCAGGGTTGCTCCCCATTGCTGATCGGTTACCGCACTCGCATGCGCAGCCTTCCAGTAACTGCTCCAATAATCCATATCCTCTCCTACACCTTAAAAAAAAGGGGAGCATTATGCTCCCCTTACAATGTCATCCGATGTTACAACCCGGCTTTAGAAGCGTTGGGTGTAGGTCAGCAGGTAAGTACGGCCATACAGGCTGTACAGGCTGGAGTCATACTCCAGGTTGCTGTCCAGAGATGGATCTTCATCGGTGATGTTACGAACAGCTGCGGTGATGGTTCCGTTCCAGGAGGTCGCGTAGCTGTAGGTAAAATCAAAGGTAGTCTGAGAATCGATCTTACCGGACTGCTCAAAAGTAGTCGGGTCAGTATCTTCGGACTGGCTGTCGATGTACTGGGTCAGGAAGGACGCAGTGTGGTCGCCAAGCTGCCAGTCAATAACCCAGGTAAAGCGATACTCTGGCAGACCGTTACGACCAACTTTGTCGTTAACTGGGCCATCGAAGTATTCTTCATCGTCATAGCTCAGAACCCAGGTCAGGTCGAAGGTAGTGCCGAACTCACCAACCGCAGTCTCGAAACCGGTGTAAGTGATGTTGAAGTCAATACCATCAGTATCGAAACCGTTACCGTTCACCAGAGGAGTGGTCGCTTCCAGAATCTTACCATCTGGATTGTTACCGGCCCGGATGATTTCACCACCATTGGAGATGTTGCCGTAACCGTTGTTCTTTTCCTCAACCAGCATGGAATCCAGAGAGATGAAGGTAATTACGTCATCAATGCTCAGGTTGTAGTACTCAACCTTAGTGCTCAGGTTGTCAGTAACATCCCAGATAACACCGATGTTGTAGAAGTCAGAGGTCTCAGCTTCCAGATCTTCGTTGGCGGTGCGGGTTACGTCATACTGCTTCGCCTTACACTCGTTAGTCGGAGTGCCGGAGATTTCACAGTAGTGGTAGTCAGTCGCCGAATCGGCGCTGAAGGAATCAGCGGCATACAGGTCGGACAGAGCCGGTGCACGGAAGCCTTGGCCCCAAGAAGCACGGACAACTACGTCATCCAGAGCCTGATAGCGCAGAGCTACTTTAGGTGCAACGTTATCACCGAAGTCGGAGTAATCGTCATAACGCAGAGCCAGGTTCAGCTCCAGGTCATCGGTTACTGGAACGACGGATTCAGCAAACAGGGCCCATACATCACGGTCACCACCGGAGCCATTACCGGAAGAACCGATAACCTCACCAGCCGCAGATTCAGCGTCTACCTTGGACTGATACTTGTATTCCATCCACTCGGTACCAACATACCAGCCGATTTCGCCAGCAGGCAGCTCGCCGAAGGTGAAGTCAACACCAAAGTTAACACTTTGGAAGTCCATCAGGTCTTGAGCCAGAGTATCGTGGGAAATGGCAGCAACTACGTCTGCATTGTTTCCTTCTGGACCAAAGTTAAACTCACCCTCTTCTACCAGGCGCTCTACGGTTGGACGGTGTACATAGCCAGTACCATAGTTGGAGTTTTCTGCACGGTTAAAGTGATAGGTGAAATCCCAGTTGAAGTTATCGTGCTCACCAACCAGACCGATTTGAATGTCGGTGCTGTAATCAATGGTGGTGGAGTCACGAGTACCAACATCAGTGAAACGATAGTAAACACGTCCAGCGTTCTCGTTAGTAGTCGAGCCTACCTTTTCACCGTTTTCCCACTGCTGGATGTCTACTTGGCCAGCGCCAACGTTAAACCAACCCGCAGCAGGTGCATATCGACCAAAGGTCTCGTTACGAGAGAACAGAGCCTGAGCATTGAACATGATCTCATCGCTCAGCTGCAGCTCTCCTACGATGGAGCCAGCAGTGTACTCACGGGCTGCGTGGTCAGCGGCTTCAGAGGTATAATCGTAACCACAAACATAATCACCATCACCGGCATCGTATACATGGCCGCCACCAACCATCTTGTCGTTGTTACACGCTTCCATGGGGCTGAACTGGAAGGTGGTCATGTCCAGGAAGTTACGGGCGTATACAGATACACCGGTGGTGTCATCGTAGTTGGGAGCCAGAACATTGGTGGACTTGGAGAACCAGCGATCACGCTGATAGATGATCTCACGGTTTAGGTGCTCAATAGAAAAGGTCACGCTACCGTTATCACCGGCAACACCACCTACCACATGGGCTTTCCACTCATCACCACCAGGCTGAGATGGATTACTGCCAGTTGCAGAGATCTCCAGACCTTCGTAGCCTTTCTTGAGAATGATGTTCACCACACCAGCTACAGCGTCAGAACCGTATACCGCGGAAGCACCATCAGTCAGGATCTCAATACGTTCAACAGCGGCAGTGGGAATGGTGTTCAGGTTAACTGCGGTACCGCCCATGGTGGGGGAACCGGGCATACGCTTACCGTTCAGCAGAACCAGAGTACGGTCTGCACCTGCACCACGCAGGTTAATGTTGGACTGACTCTGCCAAGTGCTGCCTGAAGACTCGGAGAAAGAACCGAAAGTATTCAGGTTGCTCTGACGCAGAACGTCTGCAACTGACATCTCACCAGTCTTACCAAACTCTTCAGCACCAATAATGGTCACTGGGGAAGAGCCTTCCATGTCGGTCCGCTTAATGCGGGAACCAGTCACTTCAATGCGTTCTACATCGCCATTTTCCTCGGCAGCGTAAGCGCCAAATCCGCCAAATGCGGTGGCACCAGCAGCCAACAGCATTACACGGCGAACAGACTTCGCAACTGTGGTATGGGTTCTCATTATAATTCTCCCTAAAGTGACGCAAACTTTACTGTTTACGCCATTTTATTCATTTTTGTTGATAACGAGTTTGCTACTCGACACTAATGCTGCACTTGATTACAACATTGTGTCAACTGGTTAAATGTAAGGGTCGAGTTGCCATTGTTAATGCATTGTTGCCACATGCTGTGCGATTTAAAACCAAATTTTATCTAGGTCTCAAATCGCGGCGATATAACTGAATAGCCACACGTTAACCATGTAAATTCCGATAACATTTACCCTACATAATTCATCCATAAATTTTTCGTATAATGACTCTAATCGCAGCGAATACTTATTCATCAACGGTTTGAACTCCGTTTATTCGCAGCGGATCCATGTCACACATTTGGGCCGTATCGAGACCATTAACTTTTTCATGTGTGCCATTTACGACGACTTCGTCAAACGAGACGCTCGCAGTGATCTCACCCTAGGGGAGCACTGTCCGCTGAGGCGAACGACCCATTAGGGGCAAGTGCGCGATATGCAGCGCTCAAAATGGAAGCACCGACAGCGCGGGAGGGAAAGTTAAGCATGGAGAAAACAAAAAAGGCAGCCCGAAGGCTGCCTTGCGATCACTTTAGGGAGAGTGATTAAAAGCGGATGGATACACCACCAAAATAGGTGCGGCCAATGGTCTCATACACCTCAGGTACGGTACCGGCATCATTGCCATAGGGAACCATCGGCGGCTCTTCGTCGGTCAGGTTTCGCACCCCCAGAGTGGCACTCACCATTTCGTTGATGTAGTAGGTACCAGACAGGTTGTGGTAGGTGATGGAGTCGATCTTCTCACCGGTGTTGATCTCATCCATGGAGCCGATGTATCGGGCCGAGTAAAGCAACGCAAAATCATCATGACGCGCAGTCACAGTGAAGTTATTCTTCACCTCGGCATAGCCTCCGAACATGCCACCTATGGTGCCGGTGTAATCGATGCCATCCTGATCAAACTCCAGCAGATAGGTCAGGTCGTTGTTGATCAGCCACTCCAGCCCGGCCGCCTCGAAACGATAATGGGCGTTGAAGTCGATGCCACTGGTGTCCTGGTAACCCACGTTGGTCAGCGGGCTGGTCAGGTTCTCCAGGTTGCCGTCCGCAGTGATGTTGAAGGTTTCACAAGCGCCGGCATCACCGCCATAACAGGCATCCAGTCCCGCCTGTACATCCATACGGGCGATGGCGTTATCAATCTTGAAGGACCAGTAATCCACGGTAAAGGAGAGGCCATCCGCGAAGGCGGGAGAATAAACCAAACCAAAGGTAAAGGAGTCAGACTCCTCCGCCTGGAGGTCCTCATCAGAGGTGTAGTTCACCAGAATCTGAGCATCCTGGGCATTGCCCCAGGGATCAATCAGGTAATCGTAGGAGCCGGTGTTACCACCGTAGAGCTCGGTCACATTGGGCGCGCGGAAACCGGTGGCCACCACGGAGCGGAACATCAACTCATCCGTGGGCTCCCAGGTCAGTCCCACTTTCCAGGTCGTCGCGCCCCCGAAGGTGTTGTACTCATCGTAGCGCAGGGCAAACTCGGCACTCAGGGTATCGGTGAACGGAATCGCCACCTCCTGATAGATGGAGAAGACGTTGTAGTCTCCATCTGTGGGGTCCTGTTGCGCCGCGGTGCCCTCCCCGGCCACAATCACCGGATCCGGATTGTAGAAACCGCTCTCGTAACGATACTCGGCACCCAGGGCAAAGGAGACCATACCTGCGTCCACCTCGAACAGATCACCACTGATGACACCGGCCAGAATATGCTGGTCATTACCGCCATCGTTGGTCTCCAGGTAGGAGATGTCATTGATGAAGGAGTCGATGTCTTCGGAGTTGCCGGAGAACCAGGCATCCTGGTTGGCGTAGATGGACTCCTCCATTTTCACCGCATTGATGGAGTTATGTACCCAGGTATCCGCCCGGTTGCGACCATAGGTATAGGACAGGTCCCAGTCCATTCCCTGGTTGATGTCGGCGTAGCCGCTGAACCCGGCAGAGAGTCTCAGGGTGTCGGTCTCCTGCTCATAGATGCGAGGACCGGCTTCCACCATACGACGACGGTAGTTGATGCGACCGGTCTCATCGGCGGAGATGCCCGCAGCCAACATGTCATCGGTCAGGGTGATGCAGCGGCTCGGGTCCACGCCAGGCTCGCCACAGACGTCCAGCATCACGTCAGCGGGCTGAGGCGCCATCTGCTGCTTGGACTCACGGCGGGTGTAGAGCACATCTGCGGTGAAATTCAGATCGTCGTTCAACATCTGAGTGGTGTTGGCAAACAGGCTGTACTTGGTGCTGGGAGTTTGCAGATAGCTGTCATCGGTATAGTCGTAACCGAAGTCGCGCTCCTTCCAACCATCCTCGGTGGGCACATAGCCGCCCAGGGAGCCACCTGGCACAAAGGAGCTGGCCCCGGCAGGCACCCAGTCGCGATCCGCCTGCATCACTTCACCGCGATCGGTGTAGGAGAAGCCGACGGTGTAGTTGGCGTTGTCAGTGGAAACACCATAGAGGGCGGAGATCTCAATGTTCTCACCATCACCCTCCTCGGTCATATCGCCGTTGATATCCAGCTGGAAACCTTCGAAGTCGGTCTTGGTGATGATGTTCACCACCCCAGCGATGGCATCGGATCCATAGACTGCCGAGGCGCCGTCTTTCAGCACTTCGATGCGCTGAATCATCGCCACCGGGATGGTGTTGAGATCCACCGCGCTGTCGGCGCCAGAGCCGGAGTTCACCATGCGGCGACCGTTAAGCAGCACCAGAGTGCGGTTAGCCCCCATGCCGCGCAGGTCCACCTGGGCCACACCGTCGGCACCATTGTTGGTGGTCGAGCCTACCGCAGCACCCGCCATGGAGGGCTGGGACTGCAGCACCTGGTCAACAGAGGTGTAACCTTCGGCCTTGATGGTCGCAGAGTCAATCACGGTGACCGGAGAGGCGGTCTCCATGTCCTGGCGCTGAATGCGGGAACCGGTGACCTGAATGCGCTCCACATCCTCCAACTGCTCCTGGGCCACGGCAGTACCTGTAACCGGCAACATGGCGCCGGCGATTACCCCAAAATGTACGGTTCTGGCCAGATAGGTTGGCTTATTCATCCCTTTCTCCCTTCTTATGATTGTCGTTGTTATGGGCCCCTCTTCTGGGGTTTCCCTGCCAGGATAGTGATGAATCACCAAATTAAGGTCAACGAAAGGAATGTCATGCTGTGGTAACCCCTTTGTTAAGGGGAAATCTCATATTGTGAGGGGAATCACGAGCGACTGAATATTTAGCTGAGATTATCTTTGAAAATAAGTGAATATCACTTTGCTAAAGTACCAAAGCCAGTGACAAAAACATCAGCAGGGGGTTTACAGAGTTAACTGGCCAGATCGCACTAATGTGATCCGGATCACGCAGGCGCAAAAAAAGGGGGACAGCCTGTCCCCCTTTATCACACTGAAATTGGATTAACTTCTCGCGGTCTCAACCCAGCGGCGAATCTTCTGCTCCAGCACCGCCATGGGCAGAGAACCCGAGGTCAGAACCTGGTTGTGAAATGCCTTGAGATCAAAGTTGTCACCCAACTCCTTCTCGGCATAGGCGCGCAATTCCAGAATCTTCAACTGGCCCACCTTATAGGAGAGCGCCTGGCCAGGAATCGCCATGTAACGCTCTACCTCGGCGATGACATCAGTCTCCGCCAGAGGGCTGTTGTCCAGCATGTACTGAATCGCCTGCTCACGGCTCCAACCCTTGGCGTGCAGGCCGGTGTCCACCACCAGCCTCATGGCACGCAGCATCTCATCGGAGAGCTTGCCGAAATACTGGTAAGGATCACTGAACAGCCCCATCTCGATACCCAGGTACTCGGCATACAAAGCCCAGCCCTCTTCGAAGGCGGTGTAGCCGCCAAAGCGCTGGAACTCAGGAACTCCGTCCAACTCTTGCTTAATGGCAATCTGGAAGTGGTGGCCCGGTGCCGCTTCATGAAGGGACAGGGTGGTCATCCCCCATTTGGGCTGAGCCTTGAGATTGAAGGTGTTGATGTAGAACACCCCGGGACGGCTACCATCTGGAGACGGCGCTTCGTAGGAGGCACCGGCAGCAGAACGTTCACGGAATGGCTCTACGGGCTTGACGATGTAATCCGCCTTGGGTGACACATCGAAATAGCCGGGAAGCACCGCATCGATGCGACTCTTCAGCCCCATATAGCCATCCACCAGATCCTGCTTGCTGGCAAAGAAGAACTTGGGATCGCTGCCCAGGTGTTCGAAGAAGGCTGCCAGGTCCCCCTCAAAACCCACCTGTTGGCGAACCCTATCCATCTCACTGAGGATGCGCGCCACCTCCTGAAGACCCAGTTCATGGATCTGGTTTACCGGCATCTGGGTGGTGGTGTTCTCATTGGCGAGGAACTGATACCAGTCTTTTCCATTGGGTAGCCCCCACCAGCCATGGGATCCACGGGAAGCGGGCAGATAGGTCTGGGTCAGATAGCCATCAAGTTTGGTCAGCGCCGGCATCAGCACCGTCATAATGGCCTCTTGATAGCGAGCCTTGAGCTTGGCCTTCTGTTCCTCATTCAGATCCGCTGGCAGCTGAGCCAATGGCTGGGCGAAAATGCTGTCGGCGGGATTCTCCACCAACTGCGCCTGAACCTGGGGAATCATCCGCTCCACCAGGACCCGGGGCAGTACCACCTTGGATTCAATGCCCTGGTCCATACGCACTATGGCGCTGTCCACCCACTGGGCAAAGCCCTGCATTCGGCCAATGAAGTTATCGAAATCCTGCTCTGTCTCGAAGGGTTGGGCAGATTCGCCACTGCCCAGCTGAACCAAGGTAAACACCTTAGAGTAGAACTGGTTGAGTGGCAGCCAACGAGAGGGGTAGGTCTCGGCTTTCAACGCAGTCTGAACGTTGTAGCGGATCACTTCGAAGCCAATCTGGTTCTGTTCCGACAGCTGAGCGGTATCAATCTTGTTGAGATCGTCCAGCATCTTGCTGTTCATATCATGGCGAGCCTTGAGGTACTCCTCAGTCAGCTCATTACCAAACAAGTGGTTATACTGGCTTCGACCGGCAAAGGTGGCACTGATGGGGTTGAGGGCCAACTGATCCTCAAAGTACTGGCCAACCAGCGCCAGGTATTGCTGTTCCATGCTCTGCTGAGCCTGTACCTGTGCCGCTTCGGTGTTCTGCTCCTTGGGCGTCTGGGCCGGTCCACAGGCTGCGGTGCCCAGCACCAGCGCCAGAGCCACAGCAAGTTTTGCCACTCTCATTCAGTACTCCTTGTTATTTTATTTTAGGGATTGTTGACCTTTGGTGGTGTTCTTTGGCCGAGGAGGACGACAACCAATCAAGGCGTTCGATTGAAGGCATAGTGGCCCTACGTCAAAATCGAACAACACAGAGTGGTTGGCGTTATTCCGGCCCCGCAGGGCGCAACATGATCACCAGTCCATAGCTGTTAGATTGAGTTCAAAACGCCTTAGTTACACGATGGCTGAATGCCGGCGCAAATTAAATCAGCAAAGAATAACAAACCCTATAGAGACAGTATGAAAAAAGCCCCGCAAGCGGGGCTTTTCAATTAGATGCGGACTTTCTTCCGCGCTGCGGTGTCCTTGATGTAAGAGAGCCAGCTCTTGGCAGCTTTGGCCGTCTTCTTATCTTTGGTTGCCGCTTCACAGGCTGCATAGGCCTGCTTATATTTGCCGTCGTAGAAGTAGGCCTGAGCCAGAACCATCTGCAGCTGACCTTTGTTCGTCAGGCCATCGGCCTTCAGAGCATTCTTGCCAGCAGCCTGGGCCGCCTTGTACTCCTGGGCTTCCAGCAGCAGCGCTGCCTGCTTGGAGTAGTGCTTGGCTTTATTGCTCAGCTTGGCTGCTTCACCGTAATACTTGGCCGCCGTCTTCACCTCTTTAGCCTGGTGATAGGTGTTGGCCAGCATGGACAGGGAAGTTTCGTCCTTCTCTACAATGCCTTTATTCAGGTACATCTCCTGAATTTTGGCAGACTGGTACGGTACCTCATTCTGAGCATACAGCTGCGCCAGCATCTTGTAGTGAGAGGGCTTCTCCAGCAGGTCCTGACGGTAGGCTACGTCCATGGTGTAGAGGGCTTTCTTGTAGTCTTCGCTGAGCAGATACATCTGCGCCAGCTGGACCCACAATTTGCTCTCTTCAGGGAACAGCTCAACCATGGTTTCAACAACCTTGGCCGCCTTGGGGTACTGCTTGGACTCGTAGTAGGAGCCCATCTTCAGTACGTAGGCGTTCTTGTTGGGCTTGCTCTCCAGGGCGATAGCCTTGTCAGCCAGAGGGATCACCTTGTTGTACTGCTTCAGCTCATACTGAGCCTGGCCCATACGCAGGTAGACGTTTTTGTCTTCCTTACAGGTGAACGCCATCCACTTTTCGTAATCAGCCAGTGCCGGCTTGTACTGCTTCTCCTGCATGCGCAGGTCAGCCAGCAGTCGCATCGCCTGGGAGTGGTCGGTGCCACCCAGTACGTCCGCGTCTACGGCCAGTTGCAGATACTTCAGAGCTTCGGAGGTTTTACCCTCGATGCCGGCGTAGATGTTACCGATAAAGCGGTTAACGTAAGCCTTGTCGAAAGCCTGCTTGGGATTGATCTCAAGCATGACTCGCAGGGCTTCATCCATCTGATCGGTCGAGTAGAACTCGAACGCTCGCTGAACCTTCTTACCCACCCGCTCGGACATCACCTTAGTCTGGCGTTTGTCGATTGGGCACTTCTCTTCCGCGGCCTGGGCCTGGGGCAGGGCTGCTACGCCCAGAGCCGCCACAACCAGAGCAGGCAGCAATTTGCTTTTCATGCGCATGATACCTCCCCTTTAGCCTTGGTCTTTGTTGAGTTTGAAGTCCAGACGAACGGTGATGCCAGGCTGTTTAACCGGCTTGCCATCAACGATCTTGGGCTTGTACTTCCACTTACGCAGTGCGCGCTTCGCTTCTTTGTCAAACAGGCGCTTAGGCTCCGCTTCGATGACAGTGATGTCTTCCGGCTGACCCAGTTCGTTGATGGTGAACTTCATCACCACGTACCCTTCTTTGCCCTCACGGAGAGCCTTCATGGGCCACTTGGGTTCCATCCGAACAATGGGGGTCGCGTCACCGTCGCGCATCATTGCGCCGCCGACATCACCCATACCGGAGTTGACACCACCGATATCCACGCTGGGCACATTGATGGATACAGCGTCGGAAACCTCATTGGTTTCAGGCTGCAGATCAATAGGCTCTGGCGGCTTCTCTGGCGGCTTCGGCGGCTTGGGCTTAGGACGGTCACGATTCTGTGCCTTCGCGTCCTGGCGATCCATCACGATCTCAATCGGCGGAAGATCAACGCTGTTGGCGGCGCGCTTGGCGCCACCGTCGATCAAAAACGCCATGAAAGAGAACAGAGCGAAGGTCACCGCTGCGCCAAGTACTAGGGCTAACAGTGATCTCAGCATAATTACTCTTCCTTCGCTGCTACGGAGATGGTGTTGATACCGGCAGCTTTCACCTGGTCCATCACCTTAACTACGATGCCATGCTTGGCTTCTTTGTCCGCCTGGATCATCACAGAGGCTTCAGGGGATTCAGCCAGCATACGTTCAACGTTAGCACGTACACGCTGGATATCCACTTCACGCTTCTCCATGTATACGATGCCGGACTCGTTGATGGCGATAAAGATGTTAGCCGAAGGCTTCTTGCTCGCCTGTTGTGCCTTAGGACGGTTCACATCGATACCGGACTCCTTCACGAACGAGGTCGTTACGATAAAGAAGATCAGCATGATGAAAACGATGTCCAGCATCGGAGTCATATCGACTTCCGCACCCTCTGCTGGGGTTGCATGCTTTTTGCGTGCCATAATTCTCTCTCTAGTGGTGCGACAGACTATCCTGGAGTTTCTCAGCAGACACCTTCAGGGACGCATTCAGACGGGTGCTGAAAAATACGCCGGAGAGGGCTGCCACCATGCCGGACATGGTCGGGATAGTTGCCATTGAGATACCACCTGCCATCAGACGGGGGTTACCAGTACCCTGTACTGCCATCACTTCGAATACTGCAATCATACCGGTTACGGTACCCAGCAGGCCCAACATGGGGCAGATGGCGACCAGAGCGTTGATAACACCCATACGGGCAGTCAACTGTTCCTTGGCCTGGGAAAGCCATGCTTCACGGATGCGGTGGGCATGCCAGGAGGTTTTGTCCTCGCGGGCCAGCCAGTTCTCTACTACCTTCTTGCGCACCTTGGGGAACACAAAGCTCAGGTAGAAGTAACGCTCCAGCATCATGGCCCACATCAGGAACAGGGCACCTGCTACAAGCCAGAGAACGTCACCGCCGGTTGCCATGAAGTCCCTGACAGACTCCCAGAGCTCTATCAGGTAAAGCATAATCACTTGCTCCTTGTTTCAGCGTGAGCAGCCACGATTCCAGCACTTTGCTCTTCGAGCACGTCCACTACGGCGCGGGCACGGCCAGCAACCAGAGCGTGAACCAGAATCAGGGGCAGAGCAGCGATCAGACCCAATACAGTTGTTACCAGAGCCATGGAGATACCACCGGCCATGATCTTCGGATCACCAGTACCGAACAGGGTGATGTTCTCGAAGGTCTTAATCATACCGGTTACGGTACCCAGCAGACCCAGCATAGGTGCGATAGCGGCCAGTACCTTAATCAGAGGTACGCCACGCTCGATGCTTGGGGTTTCTTTCAGAATCGCTTCGTCGATCTTCAGTTCCAGAGTCTCAACGTCAACGTCTTTGTTCTCCTGGTACACCTTCAGGATGCGGCCCAGAGGGTTGTTGCCAGGGTTGTCAACGTTCTTAATCTGAGAGCGGATCTTGGCGGAAGCCGCGGTCAGGGTCATTACCTTCCACAGAGCAATCAGCAGACCGAAGCCCAGCAGGCCGGCGATGATGTAGCCTACGGTGCCACCCTGATGGAACTTCTCTTCCAGAGAAGCTTTCTGGGTGTATACCTGCAGCAGCGCGCCCTTGGAGGGGTCAACGAAGGTTGCGGTGGTTTCACCGGCGCCAGCACCCAGGAACTTCTTAACGGAAGCCACTTTGTAACCCTCAGGCTGCTTGGGCAGCTCCAGGATGGTGCCAGTTTCGGCGTTGTAGCTCAGGTACTCGCCGTTGGCCAGCAGAGTAAAGGGACCAACACGGGTTACGCTCTGGTCGGCTACGTTACCGTTGGAGTCGGTTACAGGAGCGGTGAACTTAACAACCTTGCCAGATTCGGTCATTTCGGTCTGCAGGGAGATCCACAGCTCTTCCAGTTCCTTGATGGTCGGCAGCTCTTTGGCTTGAGCCAGCTTGAACATCAGGTCTTCACGACCAGGGTACTGAGCGCTGATCAGAGACGCGTCGATCAGGCCGGCGGTGTCGTTGGACACCTGACGTACCACACCGAACATCTCACCCAGGTCACCTTTGGCGGTTTCCAGGTCTTTGTTCAGCTGGTTGATGGTCTGGTCGTTATCGGAGAAGCGACGAACCAGGTCTTCACCGCGCTGCTTTTCAGCAGCCAGGGTGGCCTTGGCCTTCTTCAGCAGAGCAGCCTTGTCGGCACGCTCTGCATTGAACTCAGCTTCACGCTTCTTGTTCAGTTTGGCTTCAGATTGACGCTCGGTCTTCACCTGGTTCAGCAGCTGATCCAGAGAAACGGCTTTAGGCGCCTCGGAGGCCAGGGCTGCACCGCTGAAAGACAGGGCAGCGGCTACCATGGCGGTAGAGATCAACTTTTTCATTACTCAGCTCCCTCCGCGGTCTGAACAGGCAGTTTCAACAGGTCTGGGGCGGCCTGCTTACGGGCCATCTTGATGGCGTTCGCCACACTGCGCATGTTGTCGTCAGGCAGGGCCTTCCAAGTGCGGGCGCTGTTGTCCCATACCCAACCGTTCTTCTGATCCAGAGACTGAGCCAGGAATACCACGCGGCCCAGGTGGAAGAAGTCTACGGTCAGTTCTTTGCCGTCGATGTTCAGCTTACCTTCGTAGGCAGCCATCTTGTTACCGTACTCGTTCTCGATCTGGTAGGCATCCAGAACCAGACGGTACTTCTCTGCGGTGGATACGTTGGAGTCACCCATCACCTCTTTCAGGCGGGCAACGCGGCTGCGACGCTCGTCGATGGAGAAAGGCACGTCCAGTTCGATGAACTGCTCCATGGTATCGATCATCTTGAAGGTCAGAGGGATGATGCCCTGCTTGGTCTTCTCGATGCCACCGATCTGCTCTTGCAGGGAAGCGATGTTGGCTTCCTGGTCTGCAACCAGACCTGCGTAGTAGTCGTTGTAGGACTTCAGGGTCTCATACTCGTCAACCACCAGACGGTAGTCGTACAGCATGTCTTGAGCCTGGTCATACAGCTTATTGATCTTCTTTTGAGACTTTACGGCGTCTTTCTGAATCTGTTCGTCGGCTTTCTGAATGCCGGCCAGATCAGCGGCGGACGCAACGCCGGTACCTGCCATTGCCACAGCAAAGGCAGTTGCTAGTGCGGTTCTTTTACTAATCACGGACATAGTTCCCAACCAGTCTTGTTGTGAGTTTGCGGCTCCGGCGACATTATTATGGTGTGTACACCTATGCATTTTGTCGGAGCCAGTCCTACATTATTGGTCTATTTGTTATATATCCCTTGCTCTCTTTCCCTTTGCGAAGGTGAGCGCCCCCGCATCTTTCCACAGTTTGCCAAGGTGTGTCAACCGTGTTACCAATTGCTTCAGAGGGCAAAGAATGGATAAATCCGGGCGACGGGGTAAATTTTATTCAAACAGTGCTTTTTTCTGTATTTTCTTCATGTTTATTCACAGTATCGACCAGTATCTAACTCCACGCACAGACCAAAGGCGAGCTCAAGATTGCCATATCTTATAACCCAATAGTCATTTCAACTGGAAACATCCCCTTAACACAGCATCAGTCACCCACAGATCGACTTGCGGAAAAACCACAAGCTTTGCAGCGGAAATTGGAAACCAGAGCTTCCACTGTCTATTCAAGATGATTTTTCGAAAGGGAATAACAAGGCGGGTAGAAGCGACTGATTATGCAAATGGGTTGGCGTCGATAAAGACTCAGAAACTGAAGATGTTTCACCCGGGGTTGCGGGGCATGTGATACTGACCGGCAAAGCGCTGTGACGGAAAGGATCGCCTTAACAACAGGCATAAAAAATGCCGGCAGCGACGCTGCCGGCATTGATATGGTGCAAACTGCTTTAGAAGCTCATGCTGGCACGAGCGTAGTAGTAGCGACCAATTACGTCATAAGTAGACACGTCGGTGTTGGCGCCGAAGGCGGAGAACACGAACGGAGGCTGCTTGTCGAAGACGTTGTCCACACCCAGGGTGAAGGTCAGGTTCTCGGTAGCTGCCCAGTTGGTTTGGAAGTCCCACACGGTGTTGGAGGGCACTTCGCGGTCAAACGCGTCAGTCCACCAGCCAGACTCGGTTTCGGTTACACCAGAGATGTAGCGACCGGTTACCGCAGTGTCGAAGTCAGAGATGCTCCACAGCATGGTCAGGTTGGTCTTCCACTCGGCAAACATGCCGTCGTGACCCTCTTCGAAACGGCCAGTGTGGTCGATGATCTCACCACCGGCAATCTCCTTCTCGTAGCTCAGCAGGTAGGTACCATCCAGAGCAACGCGGAAATCACCCCAGTCGCCGGTCTCGAAGCCGTAGCTGAACTCGAAGTCGATACCGTCGGTGTCGATACCACCTACGTTTACCTGGTAGTCGTACACAAACAGGATGTTACCGGGAACGGCAGAGTCGGAGCCGAAGCGCTCGATGGTGCCACAGTACTCACCACGCTCGTAACAACCATCCAGACGGGCTTGGGTGCCCACGGTGGAGATGGCATCGGTCAGCTCGATGTTCCAGTAATCGATGGTGGCAGAGAAGCCATCCAGCCACTCGGGGTTGTACACCAGGCCAATGGTCATGATCTCAGCCTCTTCAGGCTTCAACTCGGTACCGTCGGTCCAGTTGTCAGCACCACCAATCTTGGTGGGGATCTGCTCAACACCGCCGGAATCGTAGCCATCGGCAGGTACACCGGTAGAGATACAGTTGGCGTTAACCGGACCAGCCTCACAGGGGTCGGTTGCTTCCGGGAAGCTGGTGCTGGCACCGCCGAACAGTTCGGTGGTGTTAGGTGCACGGAAAGCCTCGGCGTAGCTGGCACGCAGCAGCAGGTCGGTGGTGGGGCGCCACTCAAGGCCCGCACTGCCGGAGGTGTTGTCACCGAAGGTAGAGTAGTCGGAGTAACGTACCGCCAGGGTCAGGTCCAGGCTCTCAACCAGAGGCGCGTCCTTGACCAGAGGCAGGTAGAATTCAGCAAAGAATTCATCCACGTTGTAGGAACCTTCGGTACCTACAGCAGAACCTGCGGTGGTGATGCCCTGCAGAATCAGAGAATCAGGGGTGTAGGAGCCGCTCTCTTTACGATATTCGTAACCGGCAGCGAAGCCCACGTAACCGGCTGGCAATTCGAATGCATCACCAGAGATGATGGCCTGAATGCCTTCCTGACGGTTCTGACCCAGTTCGGTGGTGTTGTAGTTACCACTGATGTACTGCAGCATATCGGCAGTGATCGCGGTGTCGGTACCTGGCTGACCGAAGATGTTCAGAGGTACACAGCCATCGATGATGCCGCCCTCTTCGTTCAGACACACCAGAGACTGGCCGTTAGGCGCATCGACAATGGGGTTGCCGCTACCATCTACGATCAACTGGCCGTTCTCATCCAACCAACCGGTGGGACCCACGGCTTCCGCTACGCGATCCAGGTTGAAGTAACCTTCACCACGCTCAACGGAGTCGTTCTTGCCATAGTTGTAGGAGACTTCCCACGCCCAGCCGTTCTCCAGTTCGCCTTCGAAGCCCACTACGGTACGGAAGGTTTTGTAGTCACGGGTATTGGCACGACCACCGGTCTCAACCATACGGCGACGCCAATCGTTGATCACGAAGGAGTTGCCATCGGGATCCTTTGGACCCTGAGTACGGTTGTAGTAGTTGTTTGGCGAGTAAGGCGCCGGAGAACCGAAGAACACCAGAGGTGCCAGTGGCTCGGGCGCCAGCAGACGCTCACCATTGGTTTCTACGTAAGACACTTCACTGAAGGCGCGAACTTCGCCCAGGAAGCCTAACTGACCCAGCTCGTAGCTGCCGAATACGTTGGCGTAGCGACGAGTGCTCGGAGTCTGAAGGTAGTTAACCGGGTTGTAGTTATAGGAGTCGGTGGAGCCGTCATAGGCACGCCAGTCACCAAACTCTGGACCGCGGGTGACGTTGTCACCATCATAGCCATCCATGTTACCCCATGGTGGCGCGGAGGAGCCGCCTGGCTGGGTGGTGCCATCTGGGTAGGCACGCAGCTCAAATTCAGAGAAGCCGCGGTCACCCATCAGAGCCTGGCCCTGATCGGCGTAACCCAGAGCAACCACAACGTTACCCTTGTCACTGGCTGCACCGAAGGTTACGTCGATGGACTTCTTGTCAGCATCACCTTCCCCGGACTCACCATACTCCAGCTTCACATCGAAGCCTTCGAAATCGTTTTTGGTAATGATGTTAACTACACCGGCGATGGCGTCGGAGCCATAAACCGCAGACGCACCATCTTTCAGCACTTCAACGCGCTTGATGATGGCAGTGGGGATGGTGTTCAAGTCAACGGAGCCGTTGGCACCGCCACCACCGGCTACAACCCGGCGGCCGTTGATCAGAACCAGAGTACGCTCAGAACCGATACCCCGCAGGGAGAAACGAACGGAGGAGTCACCACCGTTGTTGGTCTGAGTGTTTACAGCTGCACCCGCGGAGGAGCTCAGGTTCTGCAACAGGTCACCCACGTTGGTGACACTCATCTTTTCAATGGAAGCTTGATCAATCACGGTAACCGGATTGGCACCTTCCATGTCGGTGCGCTTAATACGAGAACCGGTGACCTCGATACGTTCAACACCTTCCTCTTCCGCCCATACTGGGGCTGCGGTCATCGCGGCGGCAGAAGCACCGGCGATTAAGGACAGTCGAACAGCTTTTGAGACTGTGCTGCTTTGCATGTTTATCTCCCTAGACACATCAATGTGTTTATTGTTTTGTCCGTAGCGACTTGAATCCCAAATTAAGAACGCTTCGGTAGGGCAAGCCCTTTAGCAACACCGATATTAATCACAGGGGCAACAGCTATGCAACCTTTCTTTTACATGAGTTTTGTCAGCAAGCCACCAACAACTGCTCAACGAATAACCAAAATAAAGTTCGACCCACTTCAAATGGTGAGCAATATCCGCAGAACCCTCTCCAGAAAACGAATTTTAGTTTAAAACGCCATTGACAGAGGGTGTGACACAATTTTTACAACTGGAATTCCAACACGATCGAAGATCTAATTTTATTAACAATCCAGATACACGCAATCATTAACTGTGTAAATTCGTCAATTGCCCCCAAATTCATCAGGCATAAAAAAGGCCGCCCTGAAGGGGCGGCCCATTCTACAAATTTATGTGTGCATTACAGATAAATACGCAGACCGATGGCGAAAGCGTTGTCATCGAGATCATCGCCAGTACCGAAGCGGTACTCACCGTAGGTTTCAACGTTGCTGCTCAGCATTTTCGCTACACCCACCAGGATGTCGGACTCGTTGTACTTACGGCCCAGGGCTTCAACGTCATCTTTGGACTTGATAAAGCGGTGCATGGTGTAAACGGTGGTGTCATTGTCGAAACCGTAGCTCAGTACAGACTCCAGACCCTCGGACTCACCGGTGAAGCGATAGTCTTCCTGGTTGTCACCCTGCATGTAGGCAACAGCGGCGTACAGGCCTTTGCTCCAGGTACCGTAGCTGGCAGATACGATGGTGCCATCAACACTCTCACCATCTTCCAGAACCACACCGTTAGGGGTGGTGAAGGAACCATCTACGTCACCGCCGTAGTAACCGGCACCAACGCTTACCTGACCAACCTTGTAAACCAGGCTACCGCCCATACGATCGTCCAGACCGTTTTCAGCACCCTGCCACTGCAGACCCAGAGTCAGGTCACCGGCAGCGCCCAGGGAGAAGGTGTTGTGGTACTGCAGAGCCTGATCCGCACGGCCCATGCCGGTTTCACCGCCATCAACGCCGTAGGAGTATACACCCAGGTGGTCAGCCCAGAAGGCGTATGCATAGTCGGTAACAACAGCAACGTCGTAGTATACGGACCACTGCTTACCAACGGAGATGCGGCCGTAATCGTCGTGAGAGATGCCGATGTAGCCCAGACGGGTTTTGAAGGATTCGCCGCCGTTCACCATGTTGAACTGGCTTTCCATGCGGGAGTCGACTTTGAAGCCGTTACCCATGTCGCGATCAAAGCTGAAGTTGATACGCGGCATGTTATCATTAATCTTGGTGTCGCCGGATTTGTCATCCAGCTGGACAGTTAGGTGGCCACCCATGGTTACGGAGTTAACACCGTCGTTATACAACTCAACTGCCTGTGCTTGGGCAGCCAACAACGCCGGAACGGCAACTGCAAGAAGTGACTTTTTCATCTAACCTAACCTTTTCGTCTATCTGATTCTTAGTGTGTCTCCCAATCCATCGCGAGCAACATTCATCCGCTGAAGGGGACCGAGACTAGCAAGAAATGTTCAAATAACACGACGATCAACTTCACACTTTTGTTAGGCTAAATGCATTAAATTGCATCAGAAACGCATAAATTACTTTTTAATAACCACCTTCGACTCCATTTCATTACAGAGCATTAACAACCCCTCATTAAAATAAACCCATCTGACCAGTCATCAGTTTTTCCAGGGTCGTGGGCGACGCCAGATGGGCAAGCACCGGCTCCACCACAGGCTCAATCTGCTTGTCCAGATAATGCTCATAGTCCGGCACAGCGCCCCCCTCTTCCAGAGGAATGGGACCACTGCGGCTCATCACATAGGCTATCTGACTGCCGCGACGGTAGCGTTGTCTGCCCAGCAGCCGGTTTGCCCGCTCAGCCGCCACCACATGAGGGCCCTTGGAGCGATACTCCCCCAGCTCCTGTCTGAGTCGCTTGCGGTAGACCAGCAGCTCATCACATTCGCCCCGCATTAACGCTTCGATACGGTCCAGCACCAGGGGAATCACCGGCTTTTCCTCAAACCAGTGGCGATAGAGTTGCTGCTGGAGCTCTCGGGCCAGGGGGGTCCAGTCGCTGCGTACCGTCTCCATCCCCTTGAACACCAACTCCAGCTTGCCATCCTTTCGGGTTGCCCCGACATAGCGTTTCTTGGATCCGATTTCCGCACCGCGAATGGTCGGCATGAAGAAGTGTTCAAAGTGGGTTTCAAACTCCAGCTCCAGGACGCTGGTCAGCGCCAGCTCCTCTTGCAGTTTCTGCTGCCAGCGGCTGTTCACCAGTTGAACCAATTGTTGGCCTATCTCCCTGGCTTTGCCTGCGGTGAGGTGGTCGCCGACGTGGACAAAGGTGGAATCCGTATCCCCGTAGATCACCTCGTAGCCCTGCTCTTCAATCCAGGTCCGGGTGGTCTTCATGATCTCATGACCACGCAGGGTGATAGAGGACGCCAGTCTGGGGTCGTGGAACCGGCACCCTGCCGCCCCCAGTACGCCGTAGAAGGAGTTCATCAGGATCTTAATCGCCTGTGACAACGGGGCATCTTTACTGGCTTTGGCCAACTCCCTCTGTTGCCACAACCCCTCAATAATGGCGGGAAGACGGTGCAGCGTCCGGTGAAAGCGGGCGCCCCTGAACCCTTCCACGGACCCAGGGTCATCAACCTGTCCCGCCGCCACCATCCCCATGGGATCAATCAGGAAGGTGCGTATAATAGAGGGGTAGAGAGACTTGAAGTCCAGTACCAGCACATTGCGATAACGCCCCGGCCTGGAGTCCATCACGTAACCGCCCGGGCTGGGGGCGATGTCACTCTCGGTCAGATCCGGTGCCACAAAGCCAGCGCGGTGAAGTTCGGGCAGATAGAGGTTGGTAAAGGCCGCCACAGAGCCTCCCAGCCTGTCCATCTGCAGTCCGGTCAGCTGGGCCCTTCGGCAGGCAAAAGGCAGCAGATGCAGCTTGTCGAAAATACGCCGAACCAGCTCACAGTCCATCAGGTTGTAGTGAGCCAGGGCCAGTTTGTCATGATGAAAGTTGTGCTCAATCTCCTCCATGCGGTTACCGCTGTCCTGGCAGGCTTTCCCCACCCCGAGCAGTTCCTTGGCCACGTTATCCAGAGCAAAACTTTCAAACTGATAGAAGGCCGCCTTAAGCCAGTCGATGCCATCGAGGACCACCCGGCCGGCCATGCCATAGCCCCGGCCAGGCCCGGCCTGCTGTTGCCACACAGGCAGGGCGTCACCCCGCCCCAGGGTAAAGGGGATCTCATGTAGGTCAGCCCGCTTCTGCAGCAACCTCAGGTCAAAACCCACCACGTTCCAGCCAATGATGACGTCCGGATCGAACTGTCGGAACCAGGCGAGCAGAGTGGTGATCAGCGCCGCTTCGTCAAAGCACCACCTTATATAAGGAGGGGAATCCGGTTGAGGGTCACCCCGCATCAGCACACAGGCATCCATGTCACTGTGCAAACCGATGGAGTAGAGCTCTCCTTCCCGGCTGCACTCGATGTCCAGGGAGACCAGTGTCAGCTCCGGCAGTTTGCCTGAAGCACGAACCTGCAGCCCCTTGGGTCCTTCACGCCAAGAGAGTGCCGAGGTAATGCGACGCTCCATGAGAAAACGGTCACAGGCGCGGACATCGCTCTCCAACAGAGGGATGTCACGACTCTGGCAAAAGGACTGCAGCTCATACCACAGCTTATCCGAGCGGATGTAGACCACGAGTTGCGGCTGGTGATTGAAGTCCGTGGCCTGAACCGGTGTCAGCTGCCACTGACTGCGGGGCCAGGGGCTGAGCCACTGCCTGAGTGCCTGCTCCTGCGCTGCGGGAACAAACCCCTGATGTGCCTGACCGGGAATGGTGAGCCTGACCGGCCCCTTGTCGGTCGCCAGCCAGTATTCCAGGGTAATGCCCTGCTCATCGCCAAACTGGTTGCGGCTCAGCAACCAGCCGGTTTGGTGTGTGGGTTCGGTCATTAAGGCATTCTCACCTAAATACTGGTATTCTGTACAGCTACTTTCCCCAACCCACGCACAGCATGCTCAGCGATAAAACCAAGAAACTGACCCGCCAGGCCTACAACGGCATCGCCGAGGCGATCCCCAACTTCGTCCGGCGCAAAGAGCAAAACTACCTGATTGCCGAGATCGCCAAGACCCTGGCCGGTGAGTACTGCAAAGAGCGGCGCATCATGGTGGTCCAGGCGGGAACGGGCACGGGCAAATCCCTGGCTTACTGCCTCGGTGCCATCCCCCAGGCCCTGGCCAGCGGTCGCAAGGTGTGCATCGCCACCGCCACCGTCGCCCTGCAGGAGCAGCTGGTGAACAAGGACCTGCCCCTGGTGCAGAAGCACAGCGGCATGAACTTCCGCTTTGGCCTGGCCAAGGGGCGGCAGAGGTATGCCTGCCTCTCAAAGCTGGAGCTGCTTGCCGGCGAAGCCGGGGAGGGGGAAGCCGGTCAACAGGCGCTATGGGAGAGCAAACCCGCCAGTGCCGATGTCGCTCTGCTGAAACGCCTGCACCAGGCCTACCACGAAGGCAAGTGGAACGGCGAGGTGGACAGCGTCCCCGAGCCGGTACCCGATTATCTGTGGCAACAGATTGGCTCAGATAAGCACAGCTGCAACAAGCAACTGGCCGCGCACCGCGACTGCCCCTTTCATCGCAGCCGCGATGAGATGGACAGCTGGGACGTACTGATCGTCAATCACTCCCTGCTGCTGGCGGATCTGGAGCTCGGCGGTGGCAAAATCCTCCCCGACCCGGACTCCATGTACTACATCGTCGACGAGGCCCATCACCTGCCGCAGGTGACCCGGGACTTCTCTGCCGCCAGCGCCAACATGAAGAGCACAGTCGAGTGGTTGGGCAAGCTGGAAAAGTCCGCCCACAAGCTGGCCAGGGAACTGCGCTCCGACAAGGCGACCAACCTCTCCATGGAGCTCACCGAGGATCTGGAGGCCCTGGGCGACGGCCTGGGTCAGGTGGTCAGCTTCTGTGAAGCCAACCCGACCCTGTTCGACAACCCGGAACTGCGCCACCGTTTCGAAAACGGCGCCCTGCCGGAGGTGCTGGTCACCCTGGCCACCAATCTCAAGACCGCCTGCGGCCAGGGACTGAAAAAGCTCACCAAGCTGCAGACCATGCTGATGGAGTCGGTCAAGGAGGGGGAGATCAAGGGCTGGCAGGCCGAGCCCATGGTGGCCGAGGTAGGCATGCACCTGCAGAGGCTGGAGGGACTGACTCAACTGTGGCAGATGATGTCGCGGGAGATCCCGGAGAACAGCGCGCCACTGGCCCGCTGGATAGAAAAGGTGGAGTTTCAACAGCGCCATGACTTTCATGTGAGCACCTCCCCCATAGAGATCGGTTTTATGCTGGAGGAGATGCTGTGGAGCAAGGCTGCCGGCGTCGCCCTGCTCTCCGCCACCCTGATGGCTCTGGGCAGCTTCGATCACTACCGTCACCAGGTGGGACTGCGCAACGACGACGGCACCCGCTACACCGCCCTGCCCTCGCCGTTCGATTACCAGCAGAACGCCACCCTGTTCCTGCCCAAAGTCGCGGTGGAGCCCCAGGATGACCGCTTCGGCGACATGCTGGTAAAAACCATCCCGGACCTGTTGGAGGAGGAGACCGCCAGCCTGGTGCTCTTTACCTCCTACCGTCAGATGGAGGCGGTGGCTGACACCTTGAGGATGCACAAGAAGCTGCCAATCCTGGTGCAGGGCGAAGGCGCCCGCTCAGAGCTCATTGCCGAACACAAGGCCCGCATCGACCGGGGCGAGGTCTCCATCCTGTTTGGCACCAGCAGCTTTTCCGAAGGATTGGACCTGCCGGGAGACTACCTGACCAACCTGATCATCACCCGACTGCCCTTTGCGGTACCCACCTCTCCGGTGGAGCAGGCCCACGCCGAGTACATCAAGTCCAAAGGCGGCAACCCCTTTTTGCAGCTGGCGGTTCCCGATGCAGCCAAAAAGCTGGTACAGTCCTGCGGTCGCTTACTTCGCAACGAAACCGACTATGGCAGAATCACCGTGCTGGACCGACGCCTGGTAACCAAGCGCTACGGCAGCGCTCTGCTGGATTCCTTGCCCCCCTACCGCCGCCATATTGAATATTGAGATGATGGAACTGGGTCTCGACCTAAACCTGATAGTGCTGCTCTCCACCGTTGCCTTCGCCGCTGGCTTTATCGATGCCGTGGCTGGCGGCGGCGGACTGCTGACCATTCCTGCCCTGCTGACGGCCGGGCTGCCGCCGCACCTGGCTCTGGGCACCAACAAGCTGGCCGCCAGCTTTGGCTCCTTTACCGCCAGCTGGACCTTCTATCGCAAACAGCTGTTCAACCCACAGTTCTGGCGAGGGTCGGTGTTGGCCACCTTTATTGGCGCCGGCGCAGGCACCCTGGCAGTGGATCTGTTCTCCGCCGATCTGCTCAACCGCATCCTGCCCCTGGTGATCGTCATCATCGCCCTCTATACCCTGCTGGCCCCCTCCCCCTGTGACGAGCAGCGGGGCCTGCCGGTAAAAGACCGCAGGCTGCGCACCAAGCAATGGAGCCAGGGGCTGTCACTGGGGTTCTATGACGGCTTCGCCGGGCCGGGAACCGGTGCCTTCTGGACCGTCTCCTCCATGGTGCTCTACCGGATGAACATCCTGCTCTCCTCCGGCCTGGCCCGCAGCATGAATTTCGTCAGCAATGCCACCTCCCTGGGATTCTTCATCGCCCTGGGCCATGTCCATTTTGGCATCGGCCTGGCAATGGGGCTGTGCCTGATGGCCGGCGCCTGGATCGGCGCACACTCCGCCATCCGCTTTGGCAGCCGCTTTATCCGGCCGGTGTTCATCTCCGTGGTGCTGATCATCGCCGGCAAGCTGGCAGTGGAGGCCTGGCTATGAGTTTTCGTGCCCGCAGTGAACTTCTGCAGCTGCTCAGGCAGAGACTGGAGCAGCTCAAGAGTCAGGTCCAGCAACATGACCAGTCCCTGGCCAACAACACCACCCAGGCCCTGAATCATCAACAGAGATTTCACTCCGCCCTGTTTGACCATACCGGCGCCTCCCTGGCTCAGTGCCTGCAACGCCTGGAGCAGGATCTGCAGACCCTGAGCCGACTGAGTCAGGCCTCCGACTCCGGTGACACCTTTGAACTGGTGTGCCAACAGTTTTCCGACCGTTACCAGGCGGTGATGCAGGCGATGAGCGCCACCGGCTTGCAGGCTGCAGGCGCGCGCTTCTCCAGCCGCCGCAAGGGGTTACCCCGACAGGACAGCAAGTACCAGTGGATCGCCCGCTCGGTGATGCAGAACAGCCACAGCGCCTATGAGGAGCTGAGAAAGCACCAGAATTGGGCCAACCGTCTTCAACAAAAGATTCATGAATTGGAACAAAAACTTGATTTGCATCAGGGGACGGAAAAAATCACACTACAGAATGAGATTCTGGCAACGCAAAAGCGGCTTGGCCGTTGTCGTCAGGCTATGACCTATATTGAAGAACGTATCGCCCGCCTGGAGAAGGGTGGGCAGAAGCACTAAGGAGCACAGGATGAACAAAGCCTCACTGATGGCTGCACTAATCGCCGGAGGCATGAGCCTGAACACTCTGGCGGCCGAACTGAACATTCCACTGTCCATGGAGTTCATCGCCGTTAATGGCCAGGAGGTAAAGTCCAATTTCTTCAGCCACAAAGATGAGCTTGAGCTGGAGAAAGGCGAGCATACTGTGGCCCTGGTCTACAAGGATCTCATCGAAGAGCCCTATGGTGACGGCCACCAGCGGGTCAACTCCGACCCCTTCCTGCTGCACATCACCATCGACGCCGATGGCGAATATAAACTGCGCCCTGAAACCCCCATCCGCGATCTGAAGCAGGCCAAGGCCTTCGCCCAGGACCCTAAGGTCAAGGTAACACACTCCGGCGGCCAGCAGGTTCTGTACAGCATCGAGATGACCAGCATCCGCGAGGAGAGCATCATCGATACCCTGACCAAGGAGCTGACTCCAGAGCAGAAGCATAAGCAGGAAGTGATTGCCGCCACCGCCCCTGCGGGCAGCGCCGCCAGTGCTGCGGCCGCCACTACCGCGACTGTGGCAACCAGCGCCGTCGCCGCCACCGCGCCCAGCCAGAGCAAGCCAGCCAACCAGGCTCAGCTGCAGGGTGATGTTAAGCTGAACCCAGAAGCGATGCTCAAGTACTGGTGGCAGCAGGCCGACGAAAAGACTCGCAAAGAGTTTATGACCTGGGCCATCTCCAACATGTAAGGCCCCGGGGCCTGTTGCTTTCGGGCAAGGGTTCGGCGTCCGAATGACGCCGAGCCTTCCCACTCGGAGACAACCAGGCCCAGCGCCTCCCGCACTGTTGCCCATGCTGCACTGCGTCTATCACCCCATCTACTCTCAACTGGTGCTGCCGCCCAGCCACGGCTTCCCCATCACCAAGTATCGCCACCTGCGCGATCACCTGCTGGCCACGCTTCCCGGACAACATCTGCAATGGCACCAGCCCACGCCCCTCTCACCGACAGAGATTCAGCGTTGCCACAGTCCGGAGTACAGCCGGGCCTTCTTGGAAAACCGCCTGGATGCCAAAGCGATTCGCCGCATGGGCTTTCCCTGGAGCCAGACCCTGGTCGAGCGCACCCTGACTTCGGTGTCCGGTACCTGCCTGACTGCCCATCTGGCGTTGGAGCATGGGCTGGCTCTGCACCTGTCCGGGGGCTACCACCATGCCCATTTCGACTTTGGCAGTGGTTACTGTGTTTTTAACGATCTGGTGCTGGCTGCGGAGCAGGCACTGAGCCAACCCGGGGTCGAGCGGGTGCTTATCTTCGACCTGGATGTCCACCATGGTGACGGCACCGCGGCGCTCTGTGCCTCAAGGCCAGAGATCATCACCTGCTCCGTGCACTGCGAGTCCAACTTCCCCAGCCGCAAGCCCCCCTCAGACCTGGACTTTCCTCTTGAAAAAGGGGTGGGTGATCAGAGCTACCTTCAGACGGTGGATCAGGCCCTGACTCTGGCCCTGAGGCTGCACAGCCCGGATCTGGTTATCTTCGATGCGGGCGTCGATGTCCACAAGGGTGATCGCCTGGGCCACCTGGAGGTGAGCGATGAGGGATTACGTCAGCGAGAACAGCTGGTACTATCTAGATGTATGGACGGCGCCATCCCCCTGGCCTGTGTTATCGGCGGCGGCTACGACCGCGATCCCGACAGCCTGACCAGACGCCATGCGCAGCTGTTTCAAACCGCCTTTACTCTGGGATAGAGGACCCTGACACATGGACGCTGAAATCAGAAACTACTATGAGATCCTGCTGGATCAGACCGTCACTGAACGCAAGCTCAGGGAGAAGTTTGACGACGACCAGCTGGCGGATCTCTTCTGCCTTACCCTCAATCAACTTCCCTGCCGCTACATCCGTCATCGGGTGGATCTGAATGCCTACGCCTCCATGGATGAGCTTATCGCCATGCAAAAAAACGTGGACGAGGCCCTGAAACGGGCTCAGGAGTACATTGGAAATCACCCCCGTAAAGATTGAACTCTGGCTGCTGCTGGCGGCCAGCCTGCCAGCCGTGGCTCAGCCCCTGCCCACCGCCCCTTTTACCGCCTACTACCAGGCGAGCAGCCAGGGGGTGCCCTGCGGTCAGGGCACCCAGAGCCTGAAGCTGGAGGGACAACAGGCCCTCCTAGAAGGCAGTGGCGATTTCTGCCTGTTCGGCGATGCCAACAACCTCACCCGCATGAGCTGGTTTAACGAGCGCTGGAACACCGACAGCTTTGCCTCCCAGGTGAAGGGCTGGTTCCCGGTAGTGTACCGGGGCAAACCGGGCGCTCAGGGCACCATGGAGGTACTGGAGGATGGCGAACTCATCGAGTATCCGGACACCATGCCCCCAGCCATCCAGGGGGCCGCCACCATGTTGCAGAACCTTCCTCTGTTGGCCAAGCCGGGTCAAGACGTGGTCACCAGCTACACCTGGGGCGATGAGACCCGCCACTACCGCTTCGAGAATCTCGGCTTGACCACACTGCCACTGATGGACAGGAGCGTCACCACTTTGCACCTTCGCCAAACCCACCCAAGGAAGTCCAGGGTGGCCGATTTCTGGTTTGCACCGGAGTTGGGCAACCAGTTGGCACGCCTTGAGGTCCGCCGCCTGGGGATCCTGGTGCTCGAAGTTGAGATGACCCAGTTCCACTCCTCGCCCATGCCAATCGCCCGTCCACAGAATCACTAGCCCCGCGCACGGCGGGGCTGTGCTCAGGCAGAGCCTCAGGGCGCCAGCACCGCCAACGCCTGAATCTCATCGGCGGTCAGGGCACGATCATACAGGCGCACCTCATCCAGGGTGCCCCTCATGAACTCCGCGACGCCGCCCGCTCCACCAAACAGCAGATCTCCAGGCCCATCGGCGGACTGCGCCGCCCCTGTGCCCACCAAGGTACCATTGAGGTAGAAGCTGCGGCTGCCAGAGACACCATCCTGAATCAGGGTCAGCTGCTGCCAGCCACTTCGCGCCACCGGTCCTTTGATGTTGGAGGGCCCACCAAAGATCCAGCGGTCATAGGAGGCCACCCACAATCCGTACCAAGGAGCCTCGTCCCTGGACTTGGTCACCGCACCGGCCCAGCCTCCCTGATCCCCATCCAGGCTCACCCAGACAGACAGAGAGAAACTGGCTCCGGCGCTAAAGGCCAGTTGAGGGTCATGGGCCACCCGCACCAGATCGTCCACACCATCGAAGTAGAGGCCATTGGCGGACCAGCCTGGTACCCGGACGGCACCACTGATGTCACCCACCAGCCCGGAACCCGACGCATCCAGCACCTGACTTCCGCCGGTTTCATCCATGGGCCAGTAGCCCACCAGCCCGGCGCTGGGCAAGCCGTCCCCCGGCAGATCCAGATTGAACTGGGCAGAGCTGACGCTGCTACTGACCCCATCGAGGATGGCCACCGCCTGAAGGGTCAGGCTCTGACCAACCAGGATGGGCACCTGATACAGATCGGAACCGGCATCCGGCGTCGATCCATCCAGGGTGTAATGGATGGCCGCACCGGAGTCCGCACTCAGGGTCACGGTCACCTCCGAGGTGAAGTCTCCGCCATTGGGGTCGATCACAGGCGGGCTCACCACCGCCGGTTCACTCCAGGTCACGCTGACCTGATCCGAGGCTTCGGGGTTGGTGAGAGCCTGATGATTGGCATCCACCAGCCACACCCGCATCACATGAGTGCCTGCCGTGCCCTGGCCGAAGTCGTAACTGGTCAGCCCGGTATCGTGCAGGGGCACATAGGGCTGATCATCCAGCTGCACATGGATGTGATCGAAACCGCTCTGATCGCCGGAGGTCTGCCACTGAACCACCAGATTTCCGGTCAACTGAGCCCCCTCCTGCGGCGAAGTGATGGTTACCGTCGGCGGCACGTAGGGCACTATGCTCAGCTGCACCTGGGCGGTGTTACTCAGGTTGCCCTGAAGATCCGCCACCCGGTAACTGAAGCTGTCGGTGGTGGTGGCACTGCCATCATGCTGATAGCTGGCCACGCCGGTAACCCCATCAATCTGCAGATCGCCGTAGGCGGGCGCACTCATCAGCTCCACCGAACTGCCGTCCAGCCCCAGTGTCGCGCTGTCGTTGGCCAGCAGATCGATGCTGGTACCCTCGCCCTGTGCCACAGAGGCAGTGTCGTCCAATGCCACCACACTGGCCGCACCCGGCTCCAGGTTATACAGGCCAGTCACCTCCCCGGCATCCAGGGCACGACTGTAGAGGCGAACCTCATCCAGCACACCACTGAAGTGTTCACTGAC
The DNA here is from genome assembly GCF_048263965.1 of Ferrimonas sp. Taxonomy (NCBI): domain Bacteria; kingdom Pseudomonadati; phylum Pseudomonadota; class Gammaproteobacteria; order Alteromonadales; family Ferrimonadaceae; genus Ferrimonas; species Ferrimonas sp. Next base: position 84,455 of record NZ_JBLXDO010000002.1, read on the forward strand.
GCCCAGGGTGCCGCCAAAGATCAGATCGCCGCCGCCATTGGCCTGCTGGGCACTGCCCTCGGCATTGAAGGCCCCGTCCAGGTAGAGATAACGATTGCCCGCGCTCTGAACCAGCACCAGATGGTGCCAGCCTGCGCTGATCTTACTGCCACTGATGTTTTGTGGCCCACCTGAGGTCCAGCGGCGGTTGCTCGCCACCCAGATGCCGTACCAGGGCTCCTGATCTCTGGACTTGGTCACCACGCCAGACCAGCCGGACTGGCTGCCAATGCCCTGGGCCCAAAACGCCAGGGTAAAATCATCGCCACTGCCAAAGGCAAAGGCACTGCTGTGAGGCACCTGAACCAGATCATCCACTCCGTCGAAACTCAGCCCCTGACCAAAGCGGCCGGTGACCACCTGGGCGCCCAGAATCACCCCGTCGTTCTGGTTGCCCGAGCTGTCGACGGCGGTCTGGGCTGAGCCGGAGTCCATGGCCCAGTAGCCCACCAGAGTCGGATCACCGCCACTGTGGTCCAGCACGGTCACCGTCACCGAATCGCTGGCCTCGGGATTGGCCAGAGGCTGATGATCCGGAGTCACCAGCCAGACGTCGACAGTGTGCTCGCCAGGGTCGACCTGGCCGAAGTCGTAACTGGTGAGGCCGGTGTCGTGCAGGGTGACGTGGGGATTGTCATCCAGGCGCACATGGATATGGTCATACAGGGTTCCGTCCCCGGACAGTTGCCATTGAACCAGCAGATTGCCGCTCACCTGGGCGCCATCCTGGGGCGAGGTAATGGTTACCGTCGGCGGCAGGTAGGCCTCGACGGCGATGGACACCGCCGTAGCGGCCGACCAGGCGCCGGTGGTGTCCTGCACCCGATAACTGAAGCCGTCATCCAGGGAGCCGCCGTTGTGGCTGTAACTGATCACCCCGGTGCTGCTGTTGATGGCGGTGATGTTGCCCTGATCCGGAGAGGTCAGCACCTCGACCGTGGAGGGATCCAGCCCGGCGATGGCCGAATCGTTGGCCAGCACATCGATCTCCACACTGGCGCCGCTGGAGATCTGCACCCAGTCCGGCGCAGTGACAGGTCCGGCTGCCGGCGGGGCGGTAGCCGCCAGTACCTCAACCTCCTGGAGGGTGAGCGCCCGATCATAGATACGAATCTCGTCCAGCACCCCATCGAAGAACTCGGTCACACCGGCAGCACCGCCAAACCAGAGTTCACCGCTGCCTTCCCCAAACTGGGCATCCAGAGTGCCGGCCAGTACGCCGTCCACATAGAGCCAGCGGCTGTCGACCAGGGCATCCTGCACCAGGGCCAGATGATGCCAACCGCCGCTGATGGGGCCATCAAATATGGCGTTGGGACCGCCGGCGGCCCAGGCATCCCAGGAGGTGATCCATAAGCCATACCAGGGGGCACTCTCTCTGGACTTGGTCACCAGACCCGCCCAGCCTCCCTGGCCGCCATCGGGCTGGACCCAGGCACTGAGAGAGAAACTCTGGAACAGGGTGAACGCCAGCTGGCTGCTGTGGGGAACCACGACACGGTCATCCACGCCATCGAAGCGCAGGCCACCACCGTCCCAGCCAGAGACCCAGGAGGCCCCGTTGAGCTGGCCATCATGGCCATTGCCGGACGCATCCCCGATGAAGGTCCCCCCCGCCTCGTTCAGGGGCCAATACCCCACCAGGCCATTGATGGGGAAACCATTATCGGGCGGCGACAGCTGATAGGTCTGGGACGCCACCTGTGATGGCACGTAACCGTCCCGGTAGCCCCACACCTTGAGGGTGGCACTCTCCTCCAGAGTCAGGTTGCCACCACTGGTCGGTGAACTCAGATCCGGGTCACTGCCGTCTAAGGTGTAATGGAAGGTGACCCCGGATGTTGAGGAGCTGAGGGTCACCGCCAGTGGCGCGGTATAGTCCCCGCCTGAAGGCGAGATCACCGGCGTCGCCACAACCGGGGTGCCACCCTCCAGGGTAATGGTGATCGCCACAGTAGCCGGCTCAGAAACAAAGCCGTCAACATCGGCGACCCGGTACTGGAAGCTGACGCTGCCCGAGGTGGTAATCGAGGGTTGATACTGCACCCGTCCGGTGCCAGGAAGCAGGGTCACCAAGCCACTGGCCGGCTGACTGAGCAGAGTCAGAGAGTTCACATTGATGCCGGTGTCGTCGGTGTCATTGGCCAGAAGGTCCACCTCTACGGTGCCTCCCACCGCCACCGTGGCGCTGTCATCATTGGCATCGGGTGGCGACACACTGTCGCAATCCGGATAAAGGGTGGACACCGCCGTAGTCGACAGGCCGTGATCATCGGTGACCGTCAGGCTGATGCGGTAGAAATAGGTCTCGCCGTCACACCCCGCCGGGGCGATCTGCACCTGACTGGCGCAGTCAGTATCCACCGGGTCTTCATGGGTGTGATTGTTGTGATGCAGCACCGTCTGCCAGGCGCAACTCAGTTCACTGCTGCCATGTTCGTTGTCACTGATCTGGGCAGTGAGGTCATAGAGGGTGTCACTGCCAAGGGGATACAGGGTGCCATCGGCGGGAGAGGTGATGCTCACCTGAGGTGGTGTGTTGTTCAGGCTGACCAGCACGGTATCGGTGTCGCTCTGAGCCGGCGAGCCATCATCCGTGGCCGTCAGAGTGGCAATGAAACTGATAGGGTTGTCATTTGGGGCGTTGTACTGGTGGCTGGGAGAAGCGCCGCTGCCGTTGTCCCCATCACCAAACTGCCAGGCAAAGCTCAGGTTGTCGTTATCAGGATCAGAGGAACCTGCGGATGAGAACTGCACCGTCAGAGGACTGGGACCATACCTTGGTGTGGCTGAGGCCACCGCCGTGGGCACCCGATTGCCCCCAGGGGCATAGCTGATCCGGTAGATAAAGGTGGCCCAGCTGATGTAATAGAGACGACCATCGGCGGGGTGGGTGGCGATAAACACCACGCCACCGGCGTCTGAGGCGAAGGGGCGCACTTGGGTGACCCGGTCATTGTCATCCATCACGAAATTACGCAGCCACTGGCCACCGAAGTCTCCGTGAAAATAGGTGTTGTGGTAGATCTCAGGGAACTCACCACTGAGATACCACGCCCCTCCGGTGGAGGCATTTCCGGCAAAAGGCGTCCCCTGGGTCAATACCTCCGTGGTTCCGGGCACAGGCTCACCGACACCGACGGCCACCGGTGCGCCGCTGCCGTCAAACGCGGGGTAGCGGGTCTGGGGTTCATCATGGAACCAGTCCAGACTGGGGCGTCGATGCTCGAACACCGGCACCGAGGTGATCTGGCCGCTACCACAAGGGTTGGGGAAACTGGGTGTGCTCAGGGTCTCCTGAACAATCAGGTCGGTAAATTTTACATCGCACCCCAAGGCCTCAGAGGCCTGGGCGCTGTTGGGGGACGCGTAGTAGTACCCGCTCTGGATGGTCATCCCTTCGTAGGCGGGCCAGCCGAAGTTGATGTTGGGGCCCTCCACCACCAGAAACTCCTCCCAGCGGCTCAGTCCCACATCGCCAACATAAAGCACCCCCGGATTGCCATCATCCGGGTTGTGACTGCCGGTTCCGGGCTTCAATGACATGCGGTAAGGGTTGCGCAGCCCCAGGGCCCACATTCTGGAGGCGGGAGAGCGAGGTGCGGCACCATCAAAGTAGGGGTTGCTGGCCACCCCGTCACCGCTGGCGGGATCGATGCGCAAGATCTTACCGTTGTGGGAATTTACCATCTGGGCCCGGTAGGCCCCGACGTTTTCGTCAGGCCGCAATATCCCTTCGGCCAGGGCGTCCAGATAAGCACTCTCTTCGGCGCTGCCGACATCGGTGGAGGCATAACTGGCCCCATCCCCGAAGGCCACCAGCAGGGTACCATCGGTACCAAACACCAGTTGGCCGATGCCATGGGTCTGGTGGGTCATCGGCATCCCCGTGGTGGGAGACTCACCAATCAGCACCTTGCGACTGGCGTAATCCACAGCGGTGGCCCCGGAAAAATCGCTGGCACCCTGGGGTTTGATGGCGGTATATCGCACCACTCGCCCTATGGTGGCCTGAGTGACCTGGATAGTCAGGTTGGGGTCATAACCGGAATCACAGATGGGCTCCCCGACCCCGGAGGCGGGCTCAACACAATGCAACAGGTGGTGTCTGTCGACGATGTAGCCGATGTAGACGTAACCGTTTTCTTCATACTGAGGATCCAGTGCAAACCCCAACAGGCCATGGTCCCGCCAGGCCAGCACCTCATCCGCGATGTCCAGAAATGGGCTGAAGACCGGATTGGATTCATCGATGATCCACACCCTTCCATCACGCTCCCAGGCGTAGATGCGATCGCCGGCTTCCGAAAAAGCCAGCCCCACTACCCCTGACCACCCCTGGCCATCCGGCCTGGCAAGTGTCTCTTCCGTGAAATCTTGGTCATCCAGCAATGCCGACCAGGCCGGCATTGTCCAGCCCCCAACCGCCAGGAGCAACAGAAAAGACGCTAACCAGTTGCGCATAGCCTTCACCCGTTGTCATTTCAGGTCCAAAGTCCCGGCTTATCCACATAGAATTTATGGTCTTACCGAGCTGAATTGAATTGAGTGTAGTCGAGGCCACTAGGGCAACAGCTGAAAAAGTGTCATGGCTTTTAAGGCTTTCCAATAAACACAAATGGTGAATTCTGGATAACTGTTTGAAGCATTGGGACAAGTGTGGACAACCCATCGCTGACGGGGCCAGGGAAAAAATCTCACACAGGGACAACAGTCGGGGAGCTAAAAAGAAACTACCCCAAGGAGGCGGTGCCTGGAGTCCAACTTCTGGTTTAAAGGACGGAACGGGCGGCGACTTGAAGTTTCCCTGGTGCACTTCTAACCTGAGCTGTTATCCGTGCCTCAGCCCGCTCTGCCAGGCTGAGCCTATCAAACAGATAACGCTTGGAGGAACCCATGTCTTCCACCCTGTACGAACTTCTCGGCGGAGAAGCCGGCATCACCCGGATCGTGGAGGATGCGGTCAATGCCCACCTGAACAACCCGGTCGTTCAAAGCCGCTTCCAGCACACCGCCAATATTGAGCGGGCAAAGAAGATGTCTGTGGAGTTTTTCTGCGCCGGGTCAGGAGGGCCCCAATCCTACACAGGACGGGATATGGTGGCCGCCCACCAGGGGATGAACATCTCCGAACAGGAATTTATGGCGGTGGTGGATGACGTACTGCAAGCGCTGGACAAAAACGCCATAGGCCCAGAAGCACGCCAGCAGGTGCTGAGCATCCTCTATGGTTTGAAGGGTCAGATAATCCGTATCTAAATTAATGGTCCGGCCATCCCGGCCGGATCATCGTTCCCAGGGTATCTAAGGGTTAGCCACCCATGGGAGTGCCGATCATCCCCACTGAGGCGATGGCAACAAACAGCACTACAAGTACAGATAACTCTTTAATTACTGATTTCATCCATCTCCTCCTTACGCCCGGTTTGGGCTCTCTTCGGCTCACTAAACTTAACCCCATTATGACTTGAAAAAAAATTTAATCAAATCATGGCGGTGTATACCATTATAATTGCATTTACCTTACCCAGCCTGAATGCGCACCAAAATAGGTCATAAACCAACATTTTTAGGCGCCACAGCCCAATATGGACAGAAGCCAACACCAACTTTCAGCTTAGTTTGGTAATCATACAACAACCCACAACCCACACCAGCTCTGACATCAGAGACCTCCACCCTTGCCCAGACAGCAAAAACTACGATATTTCGAGGATAGAAAAGCTCTAAAATCATAAACCCACAAAAGCATAAAAATACCTGAATTTTCCGACTGAAATTCAACGAAAATCAGGCTCCATAGGCGCCGGTTAAAAACCAAACAATTCGCTTTTTAATCAATGAATTACATAATGAACAAGGCGACTGTTCCGGGGGGAACTTCACTCTGTAGTAGTCAACTAAATCCGGACACCTATGTTCGCCGATGTTGAAATAGCGCAGCGAAGCTTGGGTCTGCTTGCCCTACAAGATCGCACCATTCTCCTGCCGCTCATCGCTCTGCTGCGGTGCAATGCCTGCCGCACCTTCAGGACCAGCAGCGAAACGAGGCTGAGAGCAAAGTCGGCCAGCGACGTGCTTGTTGCGCTTTCTCATCCCCTGTCCCGCTTGGGCGAACAGAATTGATCGGCCACATAGGGCAAAATCCCACCGGCGAAGAAATACGCCAGCTCGCGCTCATTTTCGACCGCCAGCGTCACCGGAATCGTTTGCGCAGCCGCCGGTTCATGTGGCGAGGGCGATGGATGGGCAGCCGTGATCTTCAGGAATAGGACCTGCCGTGGCACCAGCGCTTCAAACCCATTGGCCGATGGCGCAGTAATGCTGATCAGCTCATCGCCCCTAAGTTGCAGTGCATTTGATTCGAGATCGGCCGGTAACAACAGAGGCATGATCCCCATTCCCACCAGATTACTGCGATGAATGCGTTCAAAGGAGCGTGCGATCACCGCCTTGATATTCAATAACAGGCAGCCTTTCGCTGCCCAGTCGCGGCTTGAGCCGGTGCCGTACTCCTTACCGGCAAAGATCACCAGCGGCACATGATGAGCGAGATAGTGTTGACTGGCCTGATAGATCGAGACTGGCGCTGTCTGCGCCGCCGGCTTACCATCCAGCCGGACCGATCCGCTCGGCGAAATCCAAGTGCGGGTGAAGCCCCCTTCCATCGGATCCACCAAACGGTTCTTGAGCCGCCGGTTGGCAAAAGTGCCTCGCACCATCACTTCATGATTACCACGGCGCGCGCCGTAGCTGTTAAAGGCCTCAGTCACAACCCCCTGCCTGAGCAGATATTCGCCCGCCGGCGTCAGCGGATCGATCTGACCCGCTGGCGAGATATGGTCCGTGGTAATGGAGTCACCGAAGATCGCCAGGATCCGACCGTCCACCATCGGGTTGGGAGCCGTGGTGCAAGCTACAAACGGGGCCTTACGGATGTAGGTGGACTCCTTTTGCCACGGATAGCACACCGCGTTTTCGACCTTGAGTCCCTGCCAAGTCTCGTCACCCTTGGTCATGTTTTCATAAGACTGGCCATACAGCGCTCGGTTGATCTGCGCCAGCACCGTCGCAACCTCGGCGCTATCGGGCCACAAGTCGCGCAGGAACACCGCATTGCCATCGCGATCCGTGCCCAGCGACTCGGTGTCTAAATCGATACGGGTATGCCCCACCAGGGCAAACGCCACCACCAGCGGAGGCGATGCCAGCCAGTTCAAACTCACAGAGGGATGTATGCGACCTTCAAAATTGCGGTTACCAGACAACACCCCACAGACTTGCAGCTTGCCTTGCGCGATCACCGCTTCAAGATCCTCCTTGAGTGGCCCGGAATTGCCGATGCAGGTGGTGCAGCCAAACCCCACCCGCTGAAAACCTAACTGGTCCAAATACCCCTGAAGGCCAGACTGATCCAGATAGCGCGCCACCACCTGAGAGCCGGGGGCCAGCGAGGTTTTGACATGGGGTTTGACCGTCATGCCTTTCTCTACCGCTGCCTTGGCCAGTAATCCCGCCAGCACCATCACCTGCGGATTGGAGGTGTTGGTGCAGGAGGTGATGGCAGCGATCACCAGATCGCCGTCGCTCAGAGTCCCTGCGCCGTCCACGCCTTGGCGCGAGTGCTCACCCGCCAAGGCGATTTCATCTAGGGTCTTCTGCTTGATCGCCGCTAACGGCAACCGATCTTGTGGCCGCTTAGGACCGGCCACACAGGGAACGATCTCGCCGAGGTCGACCGTTAGGTTCTCGCTGTAAATCACCGGACTGGCAAGTTCACCCGGCTGATAGAACAAGCCCTGGGCATGGGCATAATCGCGCACCCGCTTCACCAGAACGGCGGGGCGGTTGGTCAAGGTGAGATAGTCGATGACCTGATCATCGATGGGAAACAGCGCACAGGTCGCGCCATACTCAGGCGCCATATTGGCGATGGTGGCACGGTCTGCCACACTCAGATTGGCCAGCCCCGCGCCGTAAAACTCAACGTACTTGCCCACCACACCGTGGTTTCTCAGCAACTCGGTCAGGGTTAACACCAAGTCGGTTGCGGTCAGGCCCGGGGACAGCGCCCCCAGCAAATTCACCCCAACCACGGTGGGTGCATTGAGGCTCAAGGGTTCGCCGAGCATAACTGCCTCGGCCTCAATGCCGCCAACGCCCCAACCGAGCACCCCTAAGCCGTTGATCATGGTCGTGTGGCTGTCAGTGCCCACCAGCGTATCCGGAGACAGGACACCATCCACCTGGCGCACTACCTGAGCCAAATACTCGAGATTAACCTGATGGCAGATCCCCCTGCCCGGCGGCACGACAGTCAGGTTGTCAAAAGCGCCCTGAGCCCACTTTAAGAACTGGTAGCGCTCACGATTGCGTTCCATCTCCCGCTGCCGGTTGAAAGACAACGCATCGGAGGTTCCGGCCTTATCAACGATCACCGAGTGATCGATCACCAAATCGACCGGACACAGCGGATTGATCCGCTTAGCATCGCCGCCTTTGGCGTGCACCGCATCGCGCATCGCCGCCAGGTCGACAATCGCCGGTACGCCGGTATAGTCCTGCATCAGCACCCGGCTGGGGAAAAACGAAAACTCAAACGCCTGCGACGGGTTGCTCGCGCCGAGCTGTTGGATGATATTGGCTTGGTCGTCATCCCCCAGGCTGTGTCTCATGACGTTTTCCAAAAACAGCCGCACGATAAGCGGTTGCGCCTCGAGTGAGAAATGGTGATCCTGCGCCAGTTTGGGTAGCGACCAATAACGCCACGTTTCGCCGTCGCTGACGTGCTCGGTCAAATAGCGTTGGCGCCATTGCTTTGCTTGGTTAGATCTCATCATCATTGGCCTCAGTGGGTCGACGATCGAGCAGCCCCTGTGGCATTCCCGTTGGGGGTGCAGGTCGCTCAACCGCAGACGGAGTGAAGAAACGCAACAAAATCAGGCCGAATAGAGCAGACGCAACCGACGCAAGCAAAATGGCCAATTTCACTGACTGTATTTGCGCTGGGCTATACGCCAGCTCGGCAATAAAAAAGGCCATGGTGAAGCCAATGCCGGCTAACGCGCCGCCACCGAGGATCAATCGCCAACTGAGATCCCGGGGCAAAACCGCAATACGCAACTTTACGGCCAGCCAGCTAAACAAGAGAATTCCGACCGGCTTGCCGAACACCAACCCCAGAAATACCGCCATCACCAATGAAGACGTAAACGTCGTATCAGACAGTTGCACCCCCGCATTGGCCAGGGCAAACAAAGGCATCACCACAAAGCCGACCCAGGGGTGCAGCAGCATTTCCAACCGCTCGACCGGAGAAAGCGCTTCACGCGCCGCCGCTTCCGCAGTTTTTAACACCCGGCGGCCGGGCGTATCCCCACTCCAATGGTCGCCCGGTGGATAAGCCACCACACAGTCCATGATGGTGTGCAGTCGGTCATCGGTGACCCATTTATTGGTGGGGGCCATCAAACCGAGCGCCACGCCCGTGACGGTCGGGTGAATTCCGGATGCATCGACCGCCAGCCAGACTAATCCGCCGCTCAGAAAAAACAGTGGCATACTGCGCACCCCAAGAAGCCCGATGAGCCGGATCAACAACAAACCCAGCACAGCCAGTCCGATAGGGAGCCAATGGGTCTCTGAGCCGTAGCCAATGGCAACCACCATAATGGCCCCAATGTCATCGACGACAGCGAGCGACAGCATGAATATCCGTAAACTTCTGGGAATGCGCGGACCCAGCAATGCCAAGCAGCCGATCACGAACGCCGTATCCGTTGCCATCACGGTGCCCCAGCCATGCTGACCGGGCTCGCCAAACTGCAACAGCAGATAGACGAGAGCGGGAAACAGCATGCCTCCCAGCGCGGCGCTGATCGACAACATGGCCAAGCGCGGCTGACGCAACTCACCGAGCACCAGCTCACGCTTGAGCTCCAACGCGATTAAGAAGAAAAACAGGGTCATCGCGGCATCGTTCACCCACGAATGCAATGACCGTTCAAAAACAAAGGCGCCTATGTTGATCCCGACTGAGGTATGCCACACGGCGGCGAATGATTCACTCCAGGCAGAGTTGGCGAGCGCCAAAGCCAGCAGCGTCGAAAACAACAGAACCAAACCTGCGGAGGCTTCGAGCTTAACGAAACGCGTGATCGGATAAGTGACCCAATCGATGTGCGCTTTCGGCAGTTGAGTTGGATGGCCCCGTTTCACCCAGGATGATTTATTACCGCCAGCCTTCATAATGATCGCCGGCCCGGACCCGGTGAGCACCTGGCATAACCACCCCCCCCTCCAAAGACGCAGCACATACCATCGAACGGAAACACACGGTCACCATTGACCCTCTGCATAAATCACCTCAGTGAAGAGCTTAAATCCCACTCACTCAGTCTAGTCCCTTAGCCGCATCGTCCCTGTTCTAATTAAATCAGCCACAATTCAATAAATGCCTGTAGAGCTAACTTTTCATGGCTTATTTGGCTGTGGGGTGTCGATGGAAGTGGTGGCTATTCAGTTGGATAGATTCAGGCTGCTGAGGCTCAACAGAAGCCTGTGGTTGGCTCTGAGGCGCTATTGATGGCAGCTAGTTAACCGTCAGTTCCTTACCTCTGGCTTTGGCTGTGAGGGTGTCGAGGACTTGCCAAGAGCGTTGGATAGCCTCTCGTCTGCAACGAGTACGAAGGGATTGCTTGAGGTCTCTCTGGCCTACCTGAGAACGGAGGTCTTTAGGAACGACGACGCGGGCATACCAGATGCCATGCCTGGACTGGAAGAGATAGGGCGCCGACTGGGGGTGTTTCTTAGCCTGAACTGATGCCTGTTTTGCACGCAAAATGTACCACCAAGTGTATCACCTGAGGGTCAAATTCAGCTAAGTTATTGATTATAATGTCGCTTGATCCATAAGCCTGCATAACCAGACATTCAAAATCAATGACTTAGCCAATCTTCTGAAGCATAAGGTCACATAAAAATAAAGTAAAAAGCCGCATAGGGTTACAAAAGACTCAACTTGACTGACGGAAACTTACAACATTCCACGAGTAGTTCATTGACATATCAAAAAACTCGCAATCGCGGGCTTTCATTTTTCTAAATTACAACCCCTGCGTTTTCCGCCAGCCACCGGATCTCGCCCCCTGTAAAATTACGCTCTTGCGAAAGGTGGGCCCGAAGCATCTCAACGCCAAAATCGACACGCACATTTGGGTTTGTTATATCTGGGGCTACTGACAATGCTCCTGCCCAATCTCCGTACTGTAGGTGGAATTTAACTGTCTGAAACACAATCTCACTCGGAAGGCTATCAAACCACTTAATGTACTGTTCCGAGGCTGACTGGCCACCTCTCATTCTCTCCCTGTCCGCATTTACTGCCGCCAGCACCCGACCATAAAATCCTTGGTCACCCCGCAAGATGGCCACCTCTGCCAGGAGGCCCAATGCCTCACGCTTATTTTCGGTGTCGTAAAAACTGTCCAAACGCAAGTTGCGGATCGAAGCGGCTAAGATTGTTGCGAGATCCCGGCCGTCGCCTTGCTTCTCCAATTCACTGACCAATCTCGCCACCCTGTGAAAAATGAGGTGGAATCATGTGTCTCAGCTAATAGGGACCAGCAAAATCTCTGCAGCACTAAAGAGGTGAACCAGAACATCCACAGATCCGACCATTCCTTAAGTGAAAGTTCGGCTTATCTAAGCGGTTCTAAGGGCGAACAGTGACAATTTACGGGACCTAAAAAGGCCCCGTTTTTCGTTTCTTCACCCATAACTTATTGATTTTAAATTGAGCAGTTAAACAGTCGTTACAACACTTTGTTATATATAGTTGCCAATAACCACCCGCAAATTCCCGCCACTACAGACCAGCCAATTAAGCCAATGAATACACCACCAATGGATAGGCGCCATCCCATCTGTGACCAATCACCATGGGTCATATGCCCTGTCATGTCCATCATCATGGACGGCAACAGCCAAACCAGCAGACTACATATAATCCAAAAAATAGCGAAGGCGGTGGCAGATGCCAGACCAAATTTTGTCGCATTTAATGTCATATTACACCTCACTGTTTTACCCATTAATAAATCAGGTGTCTGGGAAATCATGGGGTAATTAAATCAGCACCTATATCAGCACTATTGGCTTTCCTGATGGTGGTACTGTTTCTTCTCCTGTGCGCTGTGATCCACCATCTGCCCCATCATCATCTGCATCATTTTCATATGCTTCTCCATCATGCCGACCCGTTCCTCCATCGTCATTGGCATGCTCTTATCCTTCCCATGCTGCATCTTGTCTCCGGCACCACAACCCATCATCTGCATGCCCTGTTGCATCTTCTCCATATGACTCTGCATCAAGGCCTGCCATTTTTGATGATCCTGCTCCTGCCCGATCTGATCCATCAGCGCACTCATCTCCTGCATGTGCTGATGCATAGCCATCATCTGCTCATGGCCCATCATTCCCATCATCGCGCATTTATCTTTCATGCCGCCGTGCTGGTGTTCTTCCCCAGCATAAGCAAAAGAAGATAGCGCTATGGCCAACGCAATCGTTTTAATTAAGGTTTTCATAAAGTTCTCCTCACGGATCTTCGGACGTCTTTTTAAACAACCTGGGAAACCAAGCGGGTGTCTGCCTTACATAGGCGCGGTACTGGTCACCAAACTGCAACAACGCCTGCTGCTCCTCTCGCTTCGCCAAGCGCACGTAAACGACAACCAGTATAGGAAACATCACCACCGTAGGGATCGTAGGCCATTGCAGCAGGAAACCAAACATGATGACAATAAACGCAAGGTACTGGGGGTGGCGACAGCGGGCATACCAGCCCGTGGTAGCAACATTTCCAGCTTGTTGCGCCAGGTGCAATTGATTCCAGGCAGAGGCCATCAAAATGAAGCCAAAGACAATGAATACCATGCTGGCAATGTGTAATGGGTCAAAATGAGCATTCCCCTCGAAGCCAAGCAAGGTATGCAACAAGTGACCCTTTTCGTGTGAATAAAAGTTAATACCAGGGTAACGCTCTGTCAGCCAGCCCGACAGCAGGTATATCGTTAGAGGAAATCCGTACATCTCTGTAAACAGGGCAACAATAAATGCACTGAAGGCACCAAGGCTTCGCCAGTCGATTGAGGTTTTCGGTTTGATAAAACTGAACGCAAAAAAAATGAAGATTGCAGAATGAAGAATCACTATCGTCCACAGGCCATAGTCCGATTCACCGTTCATTGTTCTCCTCCCCTTTTCCCCGCGCCTCTCTTCCCGATTTCAAGCCTTCAATGAATCCATCTCGATACGCTTCGCTCTCCTTGCTCGACTCCTCATAAGGCTTATCAAGTCCTGCTTCACTTCGGTGCTCAGTAATATGATCGTGTCCATGTCTGCCATGCATAAAGATGTGCATGAATGGGCAGGCCAACAGAATCAGAAATGGCAAAAACTCAAACAGGTGCTGGCGGTGTTCAACCAGAAGAAAATAGCTTACTGCCGCTATCAAGCCGATGGCTGCCCACCCCTGTGGCGTTGACCAAAATGAACGTTGTCGTTTAGCCATGTCTCACCTCGTAATGATGTTACTCGATGCACCTTAATGACTAACTCTTCCTGCACCCTCTCAAAGCGACCATGACCGTGGTAGAGGTAAATAAAGACGCCATTAGCCAACAACCAGCTTGCCTCGATACATTTGCATCTGACAGTGAAAATCGTACTCGCCCGCTTGCAATGCCGGTATTTCAACACTCGTACTCTTATCGACGGCCAAAGATTTAGCCAATTCAAGAGCTGGAAACTGAACCACTTCCGCACATGGAGACTCATCTTTGCGCAGGAAGCGAAGAGTTATCGCCTTTCCTGCCGGTAACTGAATCTGCGCCGGCTGGTACACACCATTGTCTACAACGATGGTTATCGGTTCATCGCCACCCGCCTTAACCTGTTTGGGCTTATACAGCCAGAACCACCACACGATCAGGGCGATTAATGCAACACCAACAAGGTTAATCAGTACCACCCGCTCACCCCTTCTCTAGTGCTCCTGAGCCTTAAACCAGCGCAATCGATTGGCGTTGGTGACCACCGTAACCGATGAAAACGCCATGGCGGCACCAGCAATCACGGGATTCAGCAGAACCCCAAAAAACGGAAACAATACACCGGCAGCAATGGGCACCCCGGCAACGTTATAGATAAAGGCGCCAAACAAATTCTGCTTGATGTTTTGGAGGGTCGCCCGACTGACTGCTATGGCGTCCGCGAGGCCATGTAGCGAACCACGCATCAAGGTGACGTCCGAACTTTCTATCGCCACGTCGGTACCGGTTCCAATGGCAAAGCCAACATTCGCCAGGGCCAGTGCGGGCGCGTCGTTAATGCCATCTCCCACCATGCCAACCACTTCTCCGGCGGATTGCAGCTCCTGTACTTTTTTTGCCTTGTCATCCGGAAGTACTTCGGAAAAATACTCAGTGATTCCCACTTTCCCAGCCACCGCCCTGGCGGTATCCCGGTTATCTCCTGTGAGCATCACCACTCTAATCCCGCTCTGCTGCATGCGCTCAATGGCCTTAATAGAATCCTCCTTGATTGGATCGGCAACGGCAATAATCGCCACCAACCTACCATTTACAGCAAAGTACATCGGCGTCTTGGCGTCAGCCGCCAGAGACTGGGCCTGCTCGACATACTCCTCCACATCAACGTTACGCTGGCTCATCAACTTTTCATTGCCAAACAACAGCGCCTGTCCATTGGCTTTGGCTTCAACCCCTTGACCAGCGACCGCATTAAACGCTTCGACTTTGCCCGGCTTTATTCCCCGCTCCAGGGCGGATTCAACAATGGCCATAGCCAGTGGATGCTCAGAGCCGGATTCAAGAGTGGCCGCCAGCTGCATCACCTCAAGTTCGTTGCTGCCATTAGCGACGATCACATCGGTAACTTTGGGAGTACCCAGGGTAATAGTGCCGGTTTTATCCAAAATCATGGCGCTGATCTTAGAAGCCGTTTGCAAAGCCTCGCCATTACGAATCAACACCCCCGCTTCTGCGGCCTTGCCTACCCCAACAATCACCGAGATAGGTGTCGCTAGCCCCAACGCGCACGGGCAGGCAATGATCAGCACCGTAGTCGCCGATACAACGGCAAAGGCGACGGCAGGCTCTGGTCCCAAATTCAGCCATACCAGAGCGCTGACCACAGCGATGATCATAATTACCGGAACAAAAACCCCAGAAATCACATCGGCCAATCGGCCAATCGGCGGCTTGGAGTTTTGTGCTCGCTTCACCATGTTGATAATCTGCGCCAACGCGGTGTCCGCCCCGACCCGGTTGGCTTGAAAAAGGATGGTACCGGTTTTATTGAGGGTTCCTGCCACCACCTCGTCGCCCTCGCTCTTTTCAACAGGCATGGGCTCACCGGTCAGCATGGACTCATCGATCGAGGTATGGCCATCAGTTACGATGCCGTCAACCGGCAGTTTCTCGCCCGGACGTACGCGAACGGTATCGCCCACTAAAACCTGCTCAATCAGTACATCCAGTTCCTGACCCTCTCGAATCACCCGAGCAGTTTTTGCTTGCAAACCGATCAGCCGCTTGATCGCTTCGGAGGTGCGTCCACGCGCTTTCACCTCCAGTGCCAGCCCAAGATTAATCAAGCCAATGATCATCGCCGTTGCCTCAAAATACACATGCCTTGCCATTGCCGGCAACAGATCAGGCACCGCCACTACAACCACGGAATAAAACCAAGCCGTGCCCGTACCCAGCGCAATCAGGGTATCCATAGTTGCCGAATGATTTTTGAACGACTGCCAGGCACCAACATAGAAATGTTTGCCGGAAAAGACCATAACGGCCAGGGTCAAGATGCCAATTAGCGACCAGACCAGACGCTCGGAAGCAGTCTCTACGGTCATCTCCCCGCCCAAAACGCCGTAAAGCATCAGAGGAACCCCAAGGGAGAGAGCCATAACCATCTCTCTCATCAGGCGTTTGTAGTAGGCTCTGTCAGCTTGTTCCCGCTCATCCATCGCATCGATATTCCCTCCCTTTGAGAAGGGCTTGGCGCTGTAACCCGCCTGCTCGACAGCTTTTATGAGGGCATCAGTAGGAGCATTCCCGCTGACGGTCACCGTGCGCATGGCGAAATTCATTGCAGCTTGGTTTACTCCAGGAACATTGACCAGCGCAGCTTCGATCTTATCCACGCAGCTGGCACAACTGACGCCATCGACAATGAGTTCAACCGGCTCGGCTCTACTTGCGCCAGGACGTGATTTATCGAGTGACTCCTGCCTTGGCATTACCTTCATAGTAAGAATTCTCCCGGATAGTGCCCTTATCAGTACCAAAATGTTGCGTATAGGGGAGACAATGCCTCCGGTTACACTCATTCCACCGCCCCCTCCCGGAACCCGATACCTTTTGGAGAGAACCACAGCAAACATGGGTACCTTGTTATCACTGCTTCAGTAGAGGTAGTACCAACTAGCCAAATCAGTACGCCCGCAACAATAAAGTCAGGCTGCTGGGTGATGTTGATCATGTTTCGCACCCTTTGGCTTGTTCTATCCTCACCATAGACCTTACCCTTACAGGAAGGTCAAGGTTGGCTCTGGAGACGGTGAATGAAAATATCAGCCATAGCAAAAGCAGCCGGATTGACGGTCAAAACCATTCGTTACTACGAGAGTGTAGGATTGATCTCGCCGCCACAGCGCAGTGACAACGGTTACCGAAGTTATGATGAGACCCAAATCCCTGGCCTAAGACTGATCCGCAGAGCTCGAACTGCCGGATTCTCAGTGGCAGAGTGCAAGGAATTACTAGGACTGTTCAACAACCAAAGTAGGCATAGTCACGATGTGTACGAAACCGTGAACTCAAAAATTTTGCAGATAGATCAAAAGGTTAAGGAGTTAATTCAGATTCGCACCGCACTTGCTGGCCTGGCAGGGACCTGCGCTAACGACAAAACGCCAGATTGTGCCATTTTGGATTCCTTGGCGGCCCCAGACGATGAACTTCCAATCGACTGACAGATTCCGGCCCCTTGCGCCCTTCGGACTTTCTAGTGTGCTTAGAGCAGATAGAGACTTTAAATTACGTTAGATGAAAGGCTTAAAAAATGACGGGCGCACCTGTTGATCCGAATCAATTGCTTTTCCTCGGCCACACCTAAACTTTAAGGGTCAACTTGCTCAAGGGGAGAAGGGAAGATGACTCTTTTTAAAGGCGCTGCAGTAGTAACATCGACGGTGCTGATGGTGGCGTGTGGTGGTGGCGATAGCGGGTCGGGCAACACGCCATCCCCTCCTCAAGAAACCGGTCTGTTGACGGTGGCAATCTCCGATGCCCCAATGGACGATGTCGAGATGGTTTGGCTGAGTCTAAACGAGTTGGTTATGACAGATGAGCATGGCCTACAACACCGTTACGCCGTCCATAACCCTAATTTCGATCTGCTTAATTTCCAAGGTATGAATAGCCACACTCTTATGTCCGGCTTAGAACTGCCCAAAGGGCACTATCATAATGTTCATTTCACCGTCCATGCCGGAACGGGGAACCAGGGCAGCGCAGTGGAAAATGCACAAGGGCGCCATGGTCTACGGGTCGAATCCGGATACTTGCCAATGGCGGACTTCACCGTTGAAGCTGAGCAGCATCATACCCATACGCTGGATGTGGACCTTTACCGGGGCATGTTCCAAAACTCCGAGGAGTTTGAGATACGGCACATCGGAATCAACTCCGTTGACAACCGCCACATGGGTCATGTTATCGGCGAAATGGACCCGCAATGGCTAGCCGACTGCGAAACAGAGTTTGCTTCCAAAAGCTTACCTGGTGGCCTCTTTACGCATTTAGCCTACTTTTACCCAGACAGTGTTACCGACATTGCTCAAATGGCGGACTCAAGTGTCTCTCGCGACGACCAGAGAGTGCTACCTATCGCGGTTACCCCGATCTTTATTGATGAACATGGTGACTGGCATTTTGTGATGGGATACCTCCCAGAGGGCAACTATCGCGTCGGCTACAGTTGCCTAGGTCATTTGGATGATCCACAAACTGACGACATCAATAACGGCGAGTTTGTCATGTACCGCGATGGTGGAGCTCTGACGGTAGACAGCGGTGAAAATGGTGGCCATCAAAACGTTCATCAATGTGGTAACGGCCATGTCGGCGGCGGCCATGGTGGCCACTAACCTAACTAAATAAGTAAAGTGCTACTGTGGAGGCCGGGTTGCGTCAGTCGTTAGCTTGTATTCAGCCCAGCATTCATGTAACCACCAAAACCCTGTTGCCTGAAACACCGGTTGAGGCTGTAGCTTCTGTTCGGTGCCGGTATGCGTGGTTTTCTGAGACATAGACTGTTGACCCTCCCCCTGGGGGAAGGTTTATGCTGCGCGTCGAAAGTCAGATTAAACGCTTCGCCACCACAGTTGTATTGAGCGAGATTTTCGAAACCTCCTGAAGTGTTAATCAGACCAAGCTATCAAGATAAGACGTTAGTTAAACTGACGCCTCATCATTCATCAGTTACAGGCGAATAATGTGCGAACAATCAGTTTTTTCCTTCTGATCTTCGCCCTGACCTTTCAGGGGGCATTAGTTGGTGCCCAAACACCCGTAACGGTATCGTTCTATGACTCTGAAGCAGTGGTGGAATCATCTACTGACTGCCATGGCGGTACTGACTTTGCCTTGACCGCTGCAGATCATGATTGCTGCCAAGCTATCAACGCCGCGATGGTCTGCTGTATGGATACAGGAGCCCCCTCCTGTAACGATACCTGCTCGCAGTGCCAGGTACAGGGCTCCGCCGCACCTGGCCTCCCTAGTGCTTTGCCCCGAGTTTCCTTCAAGCTATCGGACAATCCACAGTTACAACCCGTCTTTTTCTATACTTTGACCGTCTCCGAGCTAACCCCTCCTCCAATAGCCTAGGCCCACGTTTGGGCAGCGCTACATCGAACCGATTAAGTCCAATTGATGACCTGAGCAGGATTTCCCCCCCCTTTTGGTCTCAAAAATTTGGCATACCAACTTTTTGAAGTCGGAATCGATAATAACAGCCGCCCAACCCCTCAAATTAAGTATTTAGTTCAAAAGTACTGAGCGATGGCAGTGCGACCTACAGGTAATAACCTAGGGTTCTGCCGTTGGTGAATTGGACAATCTGCCGACGCTTAGGCAAGTCCCACACACATCTAATGCCCATACATTAGGAACACATTATGTTTAAAAAGTTAGTAATCACCAGCCTGATGGTTTTTGGATTGAATGCCTGCAGTCAAGGTTCAAATATTGAGGAGCAGGCGGCATCGTTCAGCCAGCTGAATCATAAACAGGCCTTGCTTCAGGCTCATCAATGGTACAAAAACGAACAAGATATCCTGGTGCGCGTTTATCCAGATAAAGTAGCCGCCACCTTTGCAGACGGTACCGAAAGCCATGTAGCCATCCCGGAAGATCAGTTTCTGCTCTCCATCGCGCCATGGGTCAACTTTAGCCATCCTTGTGGAAACCACGTTCCAACAAGTTGCACGGGCGAGCTGATCAACCAGAAGATGCACATGTCAGCAATAGACATTGAGACCGGTGAAAAGATATTGAATCAGATGGTCACCACGCAGCACGATGGCTTTATCGACTTCTGGGTGCCGCGCAACCGTCAATTGAAGTTCACCTTCCATTACAGCGACGCCAATGGTGTGCACCACGAAGCACAAGAGCTGTTAACCACCTTTGACGACAGCCGCACCTGCATTACCACAATGCAGCTAGTTGCCATGAACACCAGCGATACGCAGATGAATGTTCATAACCAACACCAACACCATTGATTAAAAACCCTTGACCCTCCCCTCAGGGGAGGGTCTACCCTGAGCGAAAATGCCATTAACTTTTTTATAGCCAGATTAACTCAATGTCCTTGATACGCACGCAACAATACTCTCAACGCACTGCAGCATTGCTGCTGGTGCCGGCGGTTTACTATTTGTGGTGTCAACGTGAGATATCAATACGGAATCAACAGATTTCAAATCGCTGACGACTGATTAAAGAATGAATTTATCGCCTGTTAGGAATGTATTAAACCATCACATTATTACGCTCCCGTAATGAGTAACAGGCGATAGAGCATTAGTATTAACAATAGAATAATGGCTTCAATTAACAAACCCTAGACCATCCCCCTAATGGGAGGGTTTATCCCAACAAACTTAATAAGGACCTCAATTAACAAACCCTAGACCCTCCCCCTAACGGGAGGGTTTACCCCAATAAATTCTATGGTGTCAGCCACTTAATTTCACAAGGAGCCTCAAACTAATGAAAAAGGCGTTCCAACAAGCAACTTAGATTCACCTCGTCGGCTATATTGTGAGCCAAACCCTAGATCGCATATAGTCAAAATAGTACATTATCAATCCATTATATAAAAAGGATGTCGATTATGAAAAGGTACTGCCTTGTATTATTTCCGCTACTAGTGGCTTGTGGCAGCGACAACGATTCCGCTCCTGCTCCCACACCACCTGACGCTGAAGGCACGGTATCCATCGCCATCTCTGATGCCCCGGTGGATAATGTCAGTAGCGTAGTGTTGCAACTGGACTCCATTGATCTGACCCTTCAGCACCAAGGGATCAATGGTGACATAATCTCCCTGGATCTATCTGATCAAAACGTTGATTTGCTTGAATACCAAGGAGAACAGGCCGCTTGGTTGATTGAGGGGCAGGGCGTACCCGCCGGCCAGTATATGGCTCACCTAAATGTGGTCGAAGGCAGTGGCGACGCCGGTTCTTACGTCGAAGACGGCGCCGGCAAACACCCCCTGGATATCGTCCAGCCCCATCTGCCGCTAGGATCGATCACCGTGATTGAGAACGAGGCCTTATCGTTTACCCTAGAGGTAGACCTGCGCTACGCACTGCTACTTGATGATGAGGGTAATTACACCCTGGATATTCATGGAATGCGGTGGGTTGATAACCGCTACATGGGCCACCTCAACGGCGTGGTGGACGAAGCCCTAATCAATGACTGCGAGGCAGACCATCCTGGACTTGCGAATCAAGATGGTTCCTTTATTCACGTGGCTTACCTTTACCCCCAAAGTACAGCCATTGAAGCCATGGATGACATTGCATTAACAGCCGAAACAGGCAAAGTGTTACCAACCACCACAGCGCCAATCTATCAAATGCACGATGGAAACTGGCACTTCCAGGTCGGCTACCTGGCAGAAGGCGAGTATCAGCTAGGCTACACCTGCCTTGGCCACCTAGATCAACCCAGCAGCAATGAAGGTGCCGACAGCGACTTCAACATCTATGATGACGGTGGTGCCATCACCATCAATAGTGGTCCTAACGGCGGCTACAACAATAACTGCCAGATGGGGCAAGGCGGTTACAGTGGCGGTGGCCATGGTCACGGCGGCGGAGGTCGCGGTTAAGCTACTCAAAAGCGCAGCCTTTAAGCTGCGCTTTTGAGTCTTGACGATCTGAACGTTCGTAAACCTAACCAGTAAAGTAAACTTTTCCGAGAAAACTAAACTACCAATATCCTATTAGGAGCCTACTATAGCAAAACATAATTGGTGCACCTTTTTGTCAGGTCGGTCGACAAGCAGGCCATTTGACATTTCCACTCTAACAAACCGTTTCCGCCCCTCACCGCGGTTCATCAAACATAATGGTATTTATGGAAGTAGGGCTATTCAATTCATGACGATTGTTCGGTCGAAGAATATGACTTCGCTAAGATTTTGAGCCAGACAATATGTACATTAGCCCGCCGTATACTTCTTCGATACTGGTATCTTGAAACTGACATCTAACTTGCTGGCATGTATCGTTTCTGAAATAGTCCTCCGTCAACCCGAATGGGCTAGACAGCCAAACAAACAGCCTAAATAGCCAAGTCGGCCAGTGACTTGGATACTTCCCATCAACTACAGAAATCCTACCACCTGGTGCGATAGAGCTCGCCATCTTCTCGATAATGAACTTTCGATCCTCCAGATACCCAAAAACTCCTGTCGCAATAATTCCATCCATGCCTGCTGGAAAGTCAAATTTCGATATGTCAGAATGAACTAACTGGACATTTTCCCAGCCTGATTGGTTAACTCTCTCCTGGGCACAAGACAACATTTCCGAGCTAAAATCAACCCCAACCAAGTGTCCTTCGCGCCCAATTTTTCTCATAAGAAGATCAAAATTCAAACCCGTGCCACAACCTAGTTCAAGAACACAATCTCCCTTTTTTAGTTCTAGTAAGTCAACGGCTTTTTCTCGATAACGTTCAATATCAAGACCGATCAACCGATAGAGTCTTACTGCCAAATCGTATTTTCTAGCGTATTTTTGATACGCAGATTCTACAATTTCCTTCGAGACCGCCATATTCACCTCCCTTCACCTAACTATAGAAGAAGTCCACTGTTATTGTATTGGGAAAAGATAACGAATCGCTTCGACTTCCTGTGACGACTTTATAGCTGACATTTTGAAGGTTACAACCGCATGTTGGCTCGACTAACATTCGGTGCACTGATTGCGTGCAAGAAGTGATTATGGTCAATGCCTTTTCGCACTTGGTAGCGATGAAACATGGGCTGGTACTGATGGGAAAACCGGCCTTTTACAGCGGACTCAGCCGGTAATCGAATTCGGACAGTCTTGGCGTTACCGTGTGAGTAACGATCGATTTCTGAAAGGAAAAAGCCCCCGGCGGTTGCCGGGGGCTAAGATGGTTCACTGCCTGTACGGCAGAATCAGGTACTGTTGTGGTAGCTTGCTTTCAGGCCTATTCTCGGCTGCCTATGCGGCAGTTCATCTACCAGCGATGCCGGGATATGATCGTGATTGTTTCTCAGCTACCTATGCGGCAGTTCACAATCAAGCATAGCTCAGCCTATTGCGCACCGAAGGCCACTTATTCCTGCTTTGAAAAGAAGGTGCTCAAACAGGGTAACGCGGGCACTGTGCCGCGATGATGGCGGTTCGTAGCCAAACCATAACCGCCAAAGCCTTCACAAACTTGAGAAACCTCACCTTCTCTTTGAATATGAAGCAAGTATTGCTGACCGGTACTCTTGCTCTCCATCAGGGCACTGTTAAACGGTATGATCTCTCGCCCGTGAATTTCTGCCACTGGTCGGAACGGCTCCCCCCTGGATGCGGCCCGCCTCCTGGCTCGAGCCAAACGGCGCCGCTTCTCCCCGGCAAAACATTTGGCTACCCCCTGATTGCGCGTAAATCGGACCTCGGGGCACGCTTCTGGCACTTCCGCCACCTCGGTTACTTCAAACAACGAGTCAGTCGCCATCATCGTGAAGTATGGCTGGCTCCTGAGTTGTTTAAGGATTAACTGCTCGGAGCCGATAAAGGCGATGCTGGCACCAACTGTGTTCTCACTCCAATCGGGGAAGCTAACCCCAATCCCCGTAGCGGAGTGCCTCTTCAGGAAACCGTGCAAAATCGATAGGCAACGCCCGGCCAACAGCGTGTAATCAGCATTTCTGGCGAGATAACGAATGGCAAAGAAGTACCTTGGCGTCACCTAGGCTCTCCCTTGTTGAAACAAGCCGCCCTTGAGCAGTACCGACATTAAGTAGTGGACCTCAGCCGGTATATCACTCCCGTCGGCCTGGCAGCAATGCCTCATCTGGCGAATGTAGAAAGCGGTCCGTTTCAGGTGCTGATAAAAATCGCGACCGGTTACCGGGTGACGCAGTGCAACCAAGGCATTCCGGTTGGCTCCATATTCATGCACCCGCAATGGGATATCGGCCTCCTCCTCCCACCAGTCATCGATCATCTGCAGCGCAGCCCCAACCTTCTCAGCATGAAAGCTGGCCGCTTTACTGCCATCGGCACACTCCACCGTCGCCAGTTGCCGTGTCGGCAACCCACTATCAACGTTTTCAACGAATTGCTGACTGGGATGGATCTCCTGGCAAAACGCAGTTTTCAACCTAGCGGTCACAGTCGAGAACCAAAACTGCCTCGGGTTACTCAATGCTTCAGCCATCTCTTGGGATAATCCCTGTAAAGCACTCTCAGCCTCCAGTGGCCAAGGTTCGTACCAATCAAGCCCCCGGGCATCGTCAATCTCAAACCGAGACCCAGCAGAGGTTAATACTTCAATCGCCGTTCCCATCGTCTGCCGATTTCGCCACAGCCAGCGCCCCATAAGGATGTTCTTGGCATAGCGGCGCGCCAACTCCTGGTATCCGCCATGGTCGCGGTAGGCTTGAGCCAACCTCATCAGCCATCGATTAACCCTAGGCTCATCGTAGCGGTCCGGTGCCAACGAGTTCGCCTCCACCCGCAACGAAAAGCGGCAGCACAGCTCATCGACCATTGGCGGAACATAACAGGCCTCTATGGTATGGGGATTTCCATAGGCCAACTCCTTGGTTTCACTTTGCTTAGCTTTGAACTGATTGTCATAGCCCCCAGTAAAGGAGCTTTTTTGACCATTAATTTTGTTCACCTCTACGGTCAAGGGAACAAAGTCACGCCCCTCCCGCTGATAGAAAAACACCGCCTTGCCCGGGGACAGTGAGCGGGAATAGCTAAGGTGCTTGCCTGGTTTCATAGAAGGGCTCCAGCAGAGGGGCTTTCTTGACAAGCATAGCCCGTCCATCCACCTCCATATGCCAGAACGCATTGGCCAGAAAGGCTTTCATCCCGGCAAGTCGCACTTCGATCGGACCTACGCAATCTGCCAGCCCTATCGCCGGCTCAGCGTAACAATGCTCGGTCTCTAGGCTGCCTTCTCTTTCCCGGCCATCCTCCAGAGCCACATAGCCAACAGTCACGGGTCGATAACTTGGCTTGGCTTGCATCGCCTCGAGTAACTCATCGACGCTGCTGACCTGCTCGGTCATGGGATAGATCCAACAGCCACCTCGAGGCAACCGCGATAGCGGTTCAAACAGCTCCTGGGCCGACGAATAGAGCGAGCACCAGTGGGCTTTTTCGTACAAGCAGGGGGGCTGCAGCGTGCCACCAGCGAAACGGGAGGGAAAGGCGGCCTGGATAGACGGGATATCAGCGTCAGATAGAGGGTCGTCGTTTTCATGGGTAACCAATTTAAGCACCATATTCATGGTCAAATCGCACAACCTAGTGTCAATGATGCCAGGCCGTTTGATGTCCGAGCCCTGCTTTAACGTCCGAAGAATACTCGGCTCTGGCAACTTCTTACCGCTGACCGAACTGTACTGTCCGATGTGCCAAGCCATACTGACGACGCGAACCGACCGCCCTAGCAGCTGCGCCAAGCGTCGCTCAAAATGATGCCCCAGCCCCCACAATGCCGACAAAGAGGGAATCCCGGCCACATAGGGTGAACTCAAGGCTTGCGCATCGAAAACACGAAGGTTAGAGAGGTGCAGATAGCTTAATCGGTTTGACTGCGGCTCACCCGGTTCGTCATCCTCCTTTCCCAGTTGCTCCAACAACCACTTTATCTGGTTTCGAAGCGGCGCAAACAACTCCGGATGGTAGGCAAAAGCCCGAGTCTTAGCTGATTGCTGCAATTCTTCCTGAAGATGAGCTGACAGCTGTGCCAAGAGCCCTGGTAACAACCTTGGCGGCGTTTCCAACAACTCCTTTTCGATTCCCTCCCCCAGGCCCGATTCTCCCCTCCCCTGGGACTCGACATCATCACGCCACTCCATCAGTGGCGCCAGCCATTGAGCCAAAGCGTTTCTGACGACTCGAAGCGCTCGCACTCGGCTTCTGCGTCTCTCCCTAAGCGTCTGGTACCGGCAACTTCCCCCCAATTGTGACAACGAATATATAAACTGCCGACTCCTCAAAGCCCGCTTATCAAATACACTACCACCTTGACGAATCTTGTTTCGCCTGGCACTGGATAACCCCTGGTGCATACTGGTATAAACAGGAGGCGGATAGCTCATCACTCGTACCCTCCCTCCCAGGCTAGCCGCCAAATCCCCTACCGAAGACGGGTGTGCAAGTTCAGTCACAGCCGCTCTAATTCTTCGCTTAATCGCCAGGTGTTGGATTTGGCTTTGCAGGCTGTGGCTTACCACCGGCGTGACGGCCCTGTAAACCCGTCCATCAAAAATCCTGACTTGTTTAGAATAGGGGCTTATTTCATCGGGTACAGAGATCTCTGGAAGGCTTTCAATCAATCTCTCAACCAAGTGCTTTCGACTGGCTGCCGGCAACCCCCTTTGTGCCAGCCGGGTTAACCACCTCGACGAGTTCTGGATAATCTGCTGAGCCAAGCAGGTCACTACTCCATCCATCATAAATGCCGAGCAAAACAACTTGGCCCGGTTGCATTCCGTGCTGTTGTGAGACCAACCGAGCAATCTAGGCACATCACTGGATGTGACCACACCAGGTACTCGTTTAGGTGGTGGAAGCAGCAAACGTTGATGACTGACTCTAGTATCGGGATACTTGACGTTATGGGTGTGATACCACGTCACCTCATTCAAGCAGCGTTCGAAGTGTCTCGGGTCGGACAAGGCTTGTTTTGCCGTGGCGATAGCCAACACATCGTCCACGTCGGCGCGTTTGAGCGTGAGATTACACAAGATAGTCAGCGCCTGAAGCTCACAGCCCGAGATCTCAACCAACTCTGTTGCTGGTGAGAAGGCACGACGTAATTGCCGCTCCCTTTCCTCATGCTCAGCAATTGCTAGCAGTTCTCTCAGGTGCATCAGTATCACCACGCAGGCAGATAGCGGTCGGCGCCATCATTCTGTGACTGCATACGAGCCAGCCTCAGTTCCATGACATCTCGCAGGCGAAAAGCCGGCGTTTGGGCTTCCAGTTTCGATCTCCCCTTGGTCCGTATCGCCAACACCAGGAACCCTTCTTGATAAAGGCGATAAACCACTTCGAGATTCGTCGACAAAACAGCTGCCGCTTCAGCCATGCTAAGCAAGACATCCGCTATGTTCGATTGCTTTGACTTAGGATGTTGGTGCACGAGTTCACACAGATAATCAACGATCGCTCGAAGTACGAAATTTCGGCCCAGATCTCGCATTGGCAGTCTGCGTGCGTCCACCAACAAATCACCAAATACTTCGCGAAAGTGGCTGCGGTTGTACCCACGGCTCAATCGTAACTCGAAGTCCCTCCTCCGCAGTTCCAATTCCTCGAACAAGCACTCGGGCCAGCGGTCAAAGTACTCCATTGCGGATAACAACTCACTGGTTTCGCCCTCTGCACCTCTGCCATCTAACCGGTTAAATTTCAGTGACCATAGCAATGCGCCAAGGCGCACAGGCAGATTCTTCGTCATTGCCAACGGATCATCACCCTCTACAGGCTCTCCAACCACTAAGCGGCTGAGTCTCAAACAAGCTGGAGAGGCTACTTCAGAAGTGGCGTAGCGTAGGTTGTAGCTGCAGCGGCAATGAATGATCTGTTCGCGTGCTTGGTAGTCCAGCACCTCACCACAACCAGGGCAATTGGCCACTAACTGCAAGCAGTGCTTGTGACAAGCAACATAGGGCGTGAAATGCCAACACTGACGAACATAAGGCTCTTCCGCCAAGCACTGAGGGCAGATAGGGATTCCGTCCTTACGAATGAAGCTGCGGGGAATGTCCACACCATCACGGAACACAGCAGTTCTTCGATTGCCAAAAGTTGCCGACGAGTGCATCACAGCCAATTTCAGCAAAGGCAAGCTCTCACTCTTCCCCAACTGCTCAAATAACTGCAGCGCTCGAATGCGCAACCCACTACTGCGATTGGCATGAAAAACATTTACGAGTGCCAGGCTTCTCGGAAAGGCACCGGCCGCCCCAAGATCCTGCTCCAACAACCACTCATAGACCAACGTGCTCAGCACCCTGTATGACTCGAAGCCATTCTCGACCGAAAGACGTAGCAAGTAGCTCTCTAGCGATTCATCAGCAAATGGCTTCTGCCTAATTAACAGTTCCATAGCAACCAAAACTAAGTAATCCTTAGTTTAAGGCTAGCACTTTCTCTGACACATGCATGATGAAAGTACCTTCCCATGTTCATTGGCCTTCCAGTCGACACAGGAACACTTGGCGTCAAAATCGTGAATGACCGCGTTGGCGCCAATTGCGGTCATTCACCTCGACTGCAGGGGGCCTTACACCCTGCAGCATCGAGTCGCCTTTCATGCTCATGAGCAAGCAGCAAATGGCTTTGAGCCAAACCTAATCTACTGATATATTTGGTAAAGTGTGTGCGGTTGTTCACTGATACGTTGTGCAAAGACTAAGCACGGATGACCCGAGTAAAAGGTGGCGATTTGCCGCATAAAAGCAGCTGTTAAGGAGATTGGTGTGGAGGACGAAGTAATGACGCTAATCGGTATTCAGCAAACAATCCTTGATGAATGTTTACGTGCATTATTATATGCAAGGAAATACCATAGCCTCGACAAAACAGATTTTAATAAAACTTGTGGCTCTTGTTTTACTAAAACACTAATAATCCAATGGTGTCAGATATTTGGAAGCAGAAACGAAGATATTCACTGGTCTAAATTACAACTTCCAGATGGCTACCCTATTTTTGACCGAAACGTAATTGTCGATGCTTGTGATCTAACTATTCCAGAATGGGTTAGTTATCATGAAGAAATGAAAACTGTTAGAGATAAGTTCATTGCACATTTTGATTTGGACCAATTACGTGGTCATATCCCAAAATTTGAGCCTGCGTTGAGTGTATTGCTCGCATATCGTCAATACTTAATAGATGTCATTGAACATGCTAATGCTAATGGTCAAATAATTCTTAGGAACTTCTTGGACAACGATGCTCTGATAGAAAAAATTGGGGAGGAGCTAGCATGGTAAATCCCCTTAAGAAGAGTAATCAGTCTGTTCGTTTCACTCACCGGACTGGCCTTCGGCCGGCCCGCTTTTACTGGCGTTAAATTAGGAAGAACATGGACGCACTTACACTAGTATCCAACTCCATTGAACATTTGGCATGGCCAATAGCTGCAGTCGTCCTGGCTTTAATTTTGAAGGAGCCGTTAAAAGAACTTCTTCAAAGACTTACCAAGGCTAATGTTAAAGGAAGTGAGTTTAACTTTGCTACTCCTGGGCAACAGCGAATAGAAAGCCCTGAGAGCAATTCGGCTATTGCTGACTCTGTACCAGCTGACCCGTTGGGTTTACAAACGGAGTTAGAGAAACGTATATATGCTGATTTGGAAAGTCGTAAACTAGAAGCACCAGAGGACAAAGTGACCGTACTGGTAAAGCATCATGCTGCACTTCAATTGAAGAATAGCTATATCATAGTTTATAACCAGATTTTCGGAAGCCAAATTTCGGCCCTACAATCGCTAAATATACAAACAGAGCCGGTGGGAGCCGACATTCTTAGTTTTTTCTATGCGGCAGCGTATGAAAAATCGCCAGACGTATACAAAAATTACAGCTTTCAACAGTATCTTGATTACCTGACAGGCTCAGGCCTCGTCGGTCTGGATGAGCGTGGGTACTTCATAACCAACTATGGTCGTGGCTTTCTTATGTTCTTGTCGGAAACTGGGCTTACAACGAATAGAGCCTTTTAAAATAACAAGTACAGTCAGAGGGAACTGAAGCTGCCCCGTTCTAGTGAACACCAACGACTGCTTTGTGGCGTGCGCTGCCTGCTAACCAGGCAGCGACTTTGGTCCTAGGGCCATGATTCTGTGTCAGCTCGCTTCAGCGCCAAAATCGGCCTTTAATGATATGGCTTCTAGCTTCGCTAGTTATCATTCAGATGAGGCCGACAAGATACAGCCGCAGATTAAGCGCCTTTGTAGTACTTCCTAAACATTGGCCTCACCTTGGTAGCGGCCTCTGCCGATGTATACTCAGTGATGATGCAGATCTGCATCAATGTCTTTGTCGGTGAAGGATTCTGGCGCATCAAAGCGCCATTTCACCAACCAGAGCCAAACCATCACGGCTGCCAGTGCAAACGTCAACGTCAGGATTAAGTGAACTAATGCGGTGACTGCAGTTGAAAAGGTAGACATAAATACCTCTCTTTCGTCCACGGGGCTCGGAAGAAAGTCCAGTACTTCAATCATGTTGGTGCTTTCTAAATCAATAAAAGCAACCTGTATGTTCCATAGCAACAGCTTCTGCTTGGCCCTGAATAAACAAGCTGTTTACCTACTTAGCTCTTAACATATTTAGACTTTAGGTCATTTAATTAGGCAATTCTGCCTAAAATATTGTTCATGAATAGAGCGTGCCACGCGCGTATGTGCAACAGTTTCTGAGGTAATCACGATTGCTCCATTGTTAACGCTTTCTCCAGCACCTAGCACCACTAAAGGAGACAGTACGGGTTATTAGTGTCTACTTTAAGAAAGCATCAAAGGGCATAAAGGATCCTTCATTGTGGTTTCTGCTGACCCAATCTGCCTTTTGTGATGATGACTAAGAAATTTAGATTGTTGAGATAGCCATATTCTGCTGATAAGTTGGGTTAATGTTGGTATTAGCTCCTACTTTGACGTGCAGATATGATGCAAGGTGGTTAGGGCGAAAGGCGGAAATAGAGAGCTAATTAGACTGGTTTAGAGAAGAGAGATTCAGGCTCCCTAATCCAAATCACTGGAGTCTGAATGTTGTTCCCGGTTGTTTACTGATTGGAAGATGTTGTTTCGGGTGCAGTACCGCGGCATGCGACTTGTTTCGTACATGATGAATGGCCTCTTTATCGGTTGATTTAGCAGAGCCATTGGCCTGAGTGTGCTGCTGAAAGAGGGTTATTTGAGTTCCTGCTCTGCTTCGGCACCAGAGTCTTTCAAGACCTCACCGGCGTCAGTGCGCAGCCACTGTAAAAGCTATTCAGATTGAGGAAGCGAGTAGATGGACCTGGTTGCGTTTGAGGCATTGATAGCGGTCGGTATCGACGGGGCTGCGGCTGTTTTGCTCTTAGAGTCAGGGGCGGGCGCTGCTGAGAGCAGGGTAATGCGTGACTTCCAAAGACTTGGGACAGAAGGTTGGGTGAAGAAGCTTTGTCATGAATCAACTCAAGTTAAAGAGGAGGTGTCCAGGCCAGGATTCTATAAAGTGGTGGGGCAGGCCACGCCTGATGATGACAGCTTGAACTACGTTTATTTACGTATAGTGAAACAAGATAGAAATGAGGTCGGCAGGCAGATTAAAGGACATCGGATATATCAAGCTGATGACCAAGCTCAGTTTGGTGAGGAGTTTGGCATTTGGGTTGATGAGCGGCTTACAACAGCCATTGAATAAGGGATATCAGGATGAAGTGGTCCATGGATATTTTAGCAGTTGGAGGAGGTGGAGCGGAGCCTGACGGGCTGAGAGCAGACGGGGGCAGCGTGGTCCAGTCGGCCTACGATGCCATGCCGGGCCAGATTTTTGAGTTCTTCACTAGTCATCCGATGCTGGTGGTGATGATATTGCTCACCCTGGTGGTCGGCGGTTCATCGTGGCGACGATGATTCGTCATTGGTTTTTGTTGATCATTACAACTAACCTTTCAGGTTTCTGATTTTACTCGAATCACATGATGAGCTATACCTAATGTTAGGTAGGGCGGTTTGGTACTTGAATGGAGTCAAGTTGCCGTCTATCAGCAAGCGAGGGAACGCTTATGCTTATCTTTGCAGGGCTTTTTTCCACCATTTTCCACATCACGGTAATCTACGGTGCAGTGTCAGATAGCCACTCTAAACTTGGGATACCAACTGAGAGTCTGGTTGTTTTGATGGTGATACAACTGTTATCGCTGACGGCGGTTATCTGGTATGTCCTCAGGTCTTCTTGATTAACGTCTGGGTACCCATCTTGAGTCGCCCCCACTTCCATTGACACAACCAAGCGTTCCAATGACCGCAATGTGGCGTCAGGAGTCTTTGGCATTCTCCCTGGTAGTTAAGACGAACCAGGTTACCAGTTGATGCCAGCTCTGGCGCCAAAGCCGGTCATTGTGCCTATACGCAAACTTCAGTAAGTACGAACTCTCAGCTTCACTACAAGAACAGTACCAAAGTTGACTTAAGTAATTGATTTGCAGGGAGTAGCTTGCTAACTTGTTCTCACTTTATCCGGTGTTAATAC
This sequence comes from Ferrimonas sp., assembly GCF_048263965.1. Taxonomy (NCBI): domain Bacteria; kingdom Pseudomonadati; phylum Pseudomonadota; class Gammaproteobacteria; order Alteromonadales; family Ferrimonadaceae; genus Ferrimonas; species Ferrimonas sp. Next base: position 116,636 of record NZ_JBLXDO010000002.1, read on the forward strand.
GAATTCTCACTTTCACTCCGTTATACGGAATTCCCATTAATACCCTGTTAGGGCAATCACAAGGAATCAACAATGAGTGATGAAATCGAAGGTGTAGAAGAAAGCAAAATCCCAGAAAGCGGAAAAGTATCAAAAGTAAGTCGTGGTGCTTTAACGGCCGTGGGTGGTGCAGTCCCTTTCGCCGGTGGCATTTTTTCGGCTATTGTTGGTGCTTGGTCCGAGCACGAACAAGGTAAGGTCAATCGCTTTTTCGAGCAATGGGTTCGTATGCTTGAAGATGAGTTGAAAGAGAAAGAAGAAACGATCATCGAGATCATGGGAAGACTCGATCTTCAAGATCAAGCGATTTCTGAGCGAGTTGAAAGTCGCTCCTACCGGTCTCTTATAAAGAAGACGTTCAGGGAGTGGTCCTGCGCTGAAAGCGAAGATAAACGTGAATATATACGGAACATTTTGGCAAACGCAGCAAATTGTCAAGTTTCCAGTGATGACGTGTTGAGAATGTTTATCGATTGGATTGATATTTATTCGGAAATGCACTTTCAAGTTATAGGTGCAATCTATAACAGCGACGGGATTACTAGAGGACAGATCTGGAGGAAGATTGGTAAGGGGCGGGTCCGTGAAGACTCGGCAGATGCGGACCTATATAAACTCCTATTTAGAGACCTCAGTACTGGGGGTATCATTCGTCAGCACAAAGACAGAGACTACTTTGGAAATGTGATACCTCAAAAGACACAAAGACGCCCAAAAGGCAGTGGTCCAAAGCCACCAGTATCTGCATTTGATGATAATGAAGGTTATGAACTCACTGCTCTGGGTCGGCAGTTCGTACATTACGCAATGACTGATCTGCCAATGAGAATTGAATTCAACGCGTCGTCAAAGTAAAGCCCTAACAAGGCGCTACAGGCGGATCGCAATAGTTGTAGTAATCCAGACTTCACCTGACAGTTACCGGCTTTTCTCGACGTGACTGTCAGGTCGAAATCAGCTCAGTGACTTCTCTTCCCAAGCCGATTTTCCATCAAGCAAAGTGGCCATTGGCGTCCTGCCACAGCACATTTTGCCCTGATGGGTTCGTTCAGTGTTGTAGTGTTCGAGCCATTTATCCAGTTCAGACTGAAGCGCCTCCAGGGAGTCGTATATCCGCTTTCTGAAGGTGATCTGGTAGAACTCCTGCAATATCGTTTTATGGAACCGCTCACAGATGCCATTGGTCTGCGGCGAACGAGCCTTGGTCTTGGTATGTTCGATGTCATTGATGGCCAGGTACAACTGGTAATCGTGTTGCTCAGCCTTGCCGCAGTACTCAGTACCCCGGTCGGTCAAAATCCGCAGCATCGGCAGGCCATGTTCGGCAAACAGAGGTAACACCTTATCATTGAGCAGGTCTGCCGCTGTGATGGGCGTCTTGGTGGTGTACAGCTTGGCGCAGGCCACCTTGGAATAGGTATCAACGAAGGTTTGTTGGTAAACCCGGCCAACACCCTTGAGCGTGCCGACGTAGAACGTATCCTGCGACCCCAGATAACCTGGATGGTGGGTTTCTATCTCACCACAGGCTTCATCATCGTGCTGCTTGCGCTCAAGTGCTGTCACCTGAGCTTCAGTGAGGATAATGCCCTCCTCAGCCACCTTGGCCTCGAGTGCTTTTAAGCGCAGCTTGAAGTTCTCTAACTGGTGCCTGAGCCAAATGCTCCTGATGCCACTGGCTGAGACAAATACACCCCGTTTTCTAAGTTCGTTACTGACCCGAACTTGCCCATGTGCTGGCTGCTCAACGGCGTACTCCACCACAGCCCGTTCAACGGCTTCATCCACTCGGTTCTTGACGTTTGGCCTGCGGCGAGACTTATCGATGAGGGCATCTACGCCACCGTTGTCCATAGCTGACTTGTAGCGATAGAAGGTGTCTCTAGACAGGCCCATCACCTTGCAGGCCTTAGAAACGTTACCCAGCTCTTCTGCCAAATTCAGCAAACCGAGCTTGTGTTTGATGATACGTTGGTTACTCTGAATCATGAGGGTTACCTTTTGCTTTGTTGAATGTTTGGTCACAATCAATCAAAGTCGGTAACCCTCAGTTTTTCAAACCAAGTGTCAGGTAAAATCTGAACTAACCCACAATAGTTTGGTTGGCTATTACTCGTTCCTATCTGATTTTAGCCAATCCACCTGCTCCCGCTGAGTGGAGCGTTACTGATGACCGCTTGTGGCGGGAGCAGCCCTTGGATATTTCAATGGTTAGTTGCTTATTAACTATGATGACGGACGGTTGAAACATCACCGGCGCAGCCTCTAAGAATAGAGGCTTCAGATGACCTGTTTGTCTACATGCTAGCTAATTAGGCCTTGATATTACTCAAGGACTTGAACAGGCATTCCTGCTTCTCTTTCGGCAACTGAGCAACCGCACAAAGGATCTTTGCCAGAAGTTCCTCTTCGCAATAAAAATACGCAACTGGCACCCCCAACTCGGCGGCGATACGTTGCATCGTCAGGTAGTCAGGGATGTGCTTCCCCTTCTCGTACTGATTCATCCTGGCACTGGCGGTGTTAGGGTCCATACCCAAGCGCATCCCCAGCTGCTGCTGGGTGAGGCCCGTCGCTTTCCGGGCACTCTTTAACCTGAGCGAGATCGGTGTTTCCATTTATCTTCAACTACCTGGATTGGTTCAGATAGCTAAGATTTTCTTAGTTGGTCAGCAGCAAGTGTACTAAGGATATCTTAGTTTTTAGCTTCTATGAGGCTTTCTTAGTGAAGTACTCATGCTGAGTAGTTGAGAAATGGGAAGCTGAGCAGCAAACTTTGTATCAATGATGGGGTTAGCGTCCTTTGGAGCACTGAACTCATAACGTGAATAGGCCTCCACTTCACATGCTTGGATCTCATCGACAGGTAGCTCAAAGGGATTCAGTTTCTCCTGAGACAGCATGCCGAAGGATTGCGCCAGATGTTCATTTCGGAGAGTTTGAGCCCGAAGTCTTAGCGCCAGGGCAACTGCCTCATACAGCAGTTCCTTCAAGGTTCTTAAACATCCTCTGCTTGCTGAAAACAAGGCGTAAGTGGTATGGCGCTTTTCCAGTTTCGGTGGCGTCTCAAATGGCATCCGCATGGCGAGGCCCTTCAAGAACCGGGTGAAGCACATGTAGTCCTCAGACAATTTGAAGTACGGGATGAAGCGCCGGTTGATAAGGCGGCTGCCCCACTGTGGTTCCTCAGCGATCTTTGCTGCCCAGGGCATACCCACCAATACAATGGGGATCGCAGCTTGTTCACTGATAAACTTCAACCGATTAGCGATATCGGCACGCACACTTCCAGCTTGAAACTCAAGCAATTCATGGAACTCATCGATGATTATTAACTCGGTACCACAACGATTAAGGAGTCTGATCAGTGACTCCGTCAGTGACTGGTCATTGCTCTTCCCCCGCCTTATTGTGCTAAAAGGCTGGCCGAGATCTTTGTGGAGCTCAATAATGGTCGATTCCAGGGTTGCTTTACTGGGAATCCGACTGAGAAGTACTGGGCGGTGAGCATAGCCACCATGCTTATCTTGAGGAACTCGTTGCAGGTAATACTTAGTAAGCTCCGTTTTTCCAACCCCAGTATCCCCCGTTACCAACATGCACTGCTGACCACCGCCTAATCGATGGTTGAACCGTAAGCGATCAAAATCAGCAAAGATCTGGGTTACTAGCGTCTGCTCCACAAAACAGTTTTTGAATGCCGCAAGTGCTTTTAGGCTTTCTTCACTGATCTCATTCATCAGTACGGCTCTAGCCCAGAGACGATGTCATCCCAGTCCTCTTCACTAGGAATTGGTGTGCTTTGTCCCTTTTGCTCTATGCTCTCTGATTTCACTGCCGGTTGCGCCTCAGGTACGATGCTTCCGGTGGTCGAACTTGATACATTTTGGTGTCTCGCGACCTTAGCAACCTGCTTGATCTTTTTACGGCCCTTGCCTCTTTTAATCTCCTCAACCTCCTGCTCAATCAACTGGTGGAGTGACATTCGCACTTGAGCCAAGCTATCGAGGTCTAGCTGGCCCTTGATGAACTCTCTATGTAAGCGGCAATTTACCTTGTGCTGCTGCAACGAAAGTCCTTTGGTGTAGTCTACTGGATCCACACAGGGGATCTTCAGGTAGCCCTCTAAGCGCTCAACATAAACGTGGATACAGGAAAGATCATCGGGATTGGTTTTGACAAGCAGCGATGGCTGCTTCCCTCGCCCTCGGTTAACTACGTGGTATTTTCGTAAAGCTGCGAGTTCATCGCTATCGTAGCGAAGATTGTGAATATGGATCCCACCACGGCGATGCTGACGATAGTCACTTAACGCCAAGACAACCTCTAGCTTCTTCTGGTCTTCTTCCGACAATGGCAGGGGCGGCAACGTCGCAACGGCTTCATGCCAAGCCACGTAAGGCGGAGGCCTGGTAAACCGTGTATCCGTGTCCTGATGGTAGGAATCAATCACCCAGCGGTGGAAGACCTCGTTGAAAGTGCCAAACCGGATTACTGCATCCTTGGACGGATTGTAATCCTCCCTCTCAAGAATGCTCGCGAAGGTCTTACCCGGCATTGAAGTCAATACTTCGCAGTTAATCGTCCGGAACATACGTTCCACCAACGGTTTCAGCCATGGACGCTTAACCGGATTAAACTGAATGTTGCTGACCACTTCCAAGCACGACTGTTCCAGACTTTTACTCCAGAACTCTGCCCCATTGTCCACAACTAATGTTTCGATCTTGCCATGGCAGGGCCAATCATGTTGAAGCTTGGGGAATTGCCGGCATATCTCATCCTTCGGTTTCATTGCATTGGATAACGCCATCTTCACCGAATAGTAGCTCGGCTCTTTGTAACCAATATGAAACCCCACGATACAACGACTGTAGCTATCAATTAGTAATGTAAGGAAAGCGCGACCTAGCGGGATTCTCAGCTCATCATCGAGCAAGATGACATCAAGCGGCGTGTGGTCAATTTCCACCCGTTCAAGTACGCGAACCGCAGGTGTATGGGCACCAATTGAATTGAACTCAACATCTGCCTTGTACTTACCATGGCGGGCTTTCATTACTTCATAAGGGGGCAAGCGGTTTATACGATCTAAAAACGCTCTGTAGGATATAGGAGCGATGTGATCACCGAGTAAACTAGCGTTTTCAGCCCGTATCGAGGCAGTGTAATACTGATGATAGACAGCCGATACAGAAGGGCGCTCTGGGACTAAATAGCGCTTTACTGCCTCATCAAAGAACCGCTGTTCGCCAGAGGAGGTCCGAGATTTAGAATTCCCCTTATTCGCATGCCTAGGAACCAACGAGCGTATCGAACCTCCTGATGTTTTGTAAGCCCGCCACCATTCAGCAAGCGTTCGCCAACTTGGCGCCGGTTTTCCAATATCCCTCTCCGCAACAGCTATCAGAGGCTCAATGTTCTTCTGTGTCCATCCTCCTTCCAGGTGATCCCGGAACCAGAGAACATACTCCACTCTGCGGAACGTCTCCTCTTGAACAGAGGGGGGATAGCTGGCTATATCCCGTTCGATCAGCTCTGGCTCACCGTCTGAGCAACTCTCTTCGGATACCGGTAACTCTGGGACATATTCATCCTCAAAGCTCAGAAACGCCGCTTTAGAGGGCTTAGAAGTCATGTTAACTCCAAACCCTGGTGTCTAGCCCTAATTCAGCCCCCACTAGGTCTGTCGTCAGTTGGCCTTTAGCAACAAGCGCAAGAGTCGTTGCCAGCACTAAACCTGGTTCCTCTCCACACTCGCTGACCAGATCGACTACTGAAATTATCCCTAGATATTTCACGAGTTTCAGTAGAATCAGGTGTAAGGGCGTCGCAGACTGAAAGCCGGAGTAACGGTGCAGCAGCTTAAGATTATTGAGTATGGGGTTAACGCGGATCTGCCTGTCCGTTACCAAGACCAATGAGATCCCTAAGGCTTTGGCTTGTATCTGCTTGGCATGGAAGCGACTACGGAATTCACTACGAAGAGCTTTTCGCTGGGGTTTCACCTCGATAAAACGGCGCATCCCGCGCTCAACCACTGCAAAATCTGGGGTGTAGGGGCAACTTCGACCGTTGAACGAGTAGTAAAAACCTTCGGGTTGAACTTCAAAATGCTCAATTTCAGGAGAGTATTCGAAGTGAAAGCAGGCGTCGAACTCAAGTGAGGATTCAAGCGTCAATACCCGGCCCATTTTAGGACTGGCAAAACGAAAGAGGTTTTTGACCCGAGAGTAGCCTAGCTTGCGCCGATACATCCGCTGACGCCTTCAATGTAGGATTTCTACATCAAAACATAGACTATGCAGGCTTTAACTGCCAGTTATGCAGCTTATTGCTTCCGCTATGCAGACTTATGGGTAAAGCGACAAGGATAGCTGTAAAATTGGTGACGCCCCCAGCCACATCCCGGCACATGCGTCACCCGCCTTGGCTGCTCCCTTCCGGGCCTGACCAGGTAAACGAATTAGCATTGCGAGAGGACCGGGGGCGTCATAGACATGAGCCCTTAAAGGCAGGCGCATTATTACTGATGCGCCGGAGTGTTGCAAGAAGAAAGGGGCGAACTTGAGCCGTCGCGCATCTGTTTGCGCAAGCATTGCACAGTCCGCCCCCAGGGATTACCAGAGAATCAGTGACAGGCCGTAGATAACCGCAATGGCGATGATGTTGATCATCACTCCGGCCCGAATCATCTCGGTCTGGCGAATGTAACCGGCTCCAAACACAATGGCATTGGGCGGCGTTGCCACCGGCAGCATGAAGGCACAGGAGGCGGAGAAGGCAATCACCATAGACAGCATTACCGAGGAGATTCCCAGAGCCTCGGCGATGGAGGCAAACACCGGCACCAGCAGGGCCGCACTGGCTGTATTACTGGCAAACTCGGTCAGCAACACCACGAACACCGTGGTCGCCAGAATGAACAGGGCCAGGTGGGAGGATCCGAACAGGTTGGTGACCTGCTCCGCCATAAAGACACTGGTTCCTGTGGTTTTCAGCACACCGCTCAGAGTCAGGCCGCCACCAAACAGCAACAGCACACCCCAGTCGGTGGTATTCTCAATCTGCTTCCATTTCACCAGTCGCAGAATACCCAGGGCACCTACCGCGCTGAGCGCCACGAAGGTATCGAACTTGGCGATGCCTCCCAGGGCCTGGCTCAGGGGTTTGGAGAAGATCCAGGCAGCCACGGTCAGTGCAAACACCGCCAGGGTGCACTTGGCATGGCCCGTCAGGCGCCCTTCGCTGGCACGGAAGTTAAAGCTCTGGTTGAGGTTAGGCTTAACGAAGAAGTACAGGGCACCAATGGCCAGGGGCCACAGCAGCAGTACCACAGGGATACCATACTCCAGCCACTCGAAGAAGCTCAGACCCACTTCGGCGGCAGCAATGGCGTTTGGCGGGCTGCCCACCAAGGTGCCGATACCACCGATGTTAGCGCTGTACGCCACACCCAGCAGCACAAACACATAGGTTCTGTGGTTCTCCTCTCTGTCCAGTTGAGACAGCATCCCTAGGGCCAGAGGCAGCATCATCGCCGCAGTGGCCGTGTTGCTGATCCACATGGACAGCAACGCCGTCACAGAGAACAGCATCAGGGTAGCCACCGCCAGCTTGCCCTTGGCCATGTTGATCACCTTGCTGGCGATCATCTTGTCGATCCCCTGGGCGTTCAGGGCTGCGGCCATCACAAAACCGCCGAAGAACAGGAAAATAATCGGATTGGAGAAGTTGGCCATCGCCTTGGGCATGGTAAAGATCCCCAAGGCCACCGCCAGCACCGGCACCAACAAAGCGGTAATGCTGATGTGAATCGCCTCTGTCAGCCACAGGATCGCAATGCATACCAGCATCGCCAACCCTTTGTTGATCTCAGGGTCAAATGGCAACCAGGCGATCAGAGCTGCAAACAGCGCCACATCGCACAACAGGATAATCATCTTCTTGTCCATCAGCGAGCTCAGGTACCCCTGCTCAGTCGCTCCCTGGGACTGTGTGATTTCGGACATAAATTTCCCTTTAACCAAGTGTGTTTTTTCTTAGGTTACGGGGGAAAAATGAGAAGGCACAAGCGGCCAATTTCAGTAATTTGATACCGAATGCCGCTCAGCACACCGTCCAAAACTACCAAACTGAAACTTATCGGCGGTCCAACTCTTTGCTAAAACAACCGCCCCATCGGGCAAGGTTAGACCAAAGGCGAATGAAGCAAAGTTTCATCCCAGGCGCCATGGTCGATTTTTGTTTTTTACCCCAAAAACAATATTCGTGACCACGGCCTCACGGCGCAAAAGACGCTTCGTGATCGCAGTCACAACCATTAATGCCTGTGATGGAAAAGATGACCTGCGACAATCACAAGAAATCACATTGACGCCAACCCCCTTAAGCTAACGTCATAGGTGTGCCCCAGCTGGGGTAAAACTGGTGAAACCAAGGAGAGAACACCATGATAAAACACCTGATTCTGTGCTCAGCTTTGATGTCCGCCCCTCTGTTCACCTTTGCTGAGGAGCCCACTCAGGCCGCCGAACAGCAGATGCAGATCAACATCAATACCGCTGATGCCGAGCAGATAGCGGCTCAAATGAAGGGCGTGGGTTTGAGTAAGGCCAAGGCGATCGTTGCCTACCGCGAGCAAAACGGACCCTTTACCGACCTGGCCCAACTGACCGAGGTGAAAGGGATAGGCGAAAAAACCCTGGAGCAAAACAGCGGACGACTTCAGCTCTGACCCCGACAAGGGCTGTTCCGATTCCGGGCCAGCCCTCCCCCACGAGTTGGCAATTGCCCTCAAATGGGGCGCCATGCCACTTGAATGATGCCCGGACATCTTGACCCCTTATCGGCAGATAAACGGGCACCCACTGGCAACTTGCCCTAATATGCGGCCCAATGGACCAAAAAAGCAGGGGCCAATCTCATGCACAATCAGAGCGTCAAAAAAGCCGTCATCCCCGTCGCCGGGCTGGGTACACGAATGCTGCCGGCGACCAAGGCCATTCCAAAGGAGATGTTACCTGTAGTGGATAAGCCCCTGATCCAGTATGTAGTCAATGAAGCGATCGACGCAGGCATCACCGAAATCGTACTGGTGACCCATGCGAGTAAAAACTCCATCGAAAATCATTTTGATACCAGCTTCGAGCTCGAGGCGACTCTCGAGAAACGGGTAAAGCGCCAGCTTCTGGATGAGGTTCAGGCGATCTGTCCCAAGGGAGTCACCATCATGCACGTCAGACAAGGGGAAGCGAAGGGGTTGGGTCACGCCATTCTCTGTGCCCGCCCCCTGGTAGGCGACAACCCCTTCGCCATCATATTGCCCGATGTGTTGATCGACGACAGTGCCGCCGATCCGAAGCGGGACAACCTGGCGCAGATGGTCCATCGCTTCGAACAAAGCCACTCCAGCCAGATCATGGTGGAATCCGTACCCGAAGCCGAGGTCTCCAGCTACGGCATTGTGGATCTTGGAGGGGCTGAGCTGCTGCACGGCGACACTGCTCCCATTAAGAAGATGGTGGAAAAGCCCGAGCCGGAGGATGCGCCCTCCAATCTGGCGGTGGTGGGTCGCTACGTGTTGTCCGCCAACATCTGGCCTCTGCTGGGCAAGACTCCGCCGGGGGCTGGCGATGAGATTCAGCTGACCGACGCCATCGACATGCTGCTGGACCAGGAGCCTGTCTGTGCCTATGCCATGAAGGGGAGAAGCCATGACTGCGGCAGCAAACTGGGCTATCTCAAGGCCAACGTCGAGTACGGCATGCGCCATCCTCAGCTTAAAGAGGAGTTCCTAACCTACCTAAAACACCTCGGCAAGAGTCTCTGAATAGCAGACGAAAAACAGCGCCCAATGGCGCTGTTATTTTTTCCATCCCTGACTATTCTTAGTGTGTCATTGAATTCAACTCGTGCTGATTTTCAGCTGATACGAGTGGAACAAGGGGCTATGAATGGATGTACTCACATACTCACCCAGGAGTCGGCATTATGGCCAACCCCTGTTCCTGGGAGCCTTGATCAGTCTGCTGACTGCCCTGGGCTTCGCCGTCAACTTCGGCAGCCTCTATCCTCTCACCATCGGTTGGGTGCTGGTCTCGGCAGTGGCTCTGGCCGTCGCCATGGGACACATCCGGCAGGGGCGACACAGCCTCATTGCCGACGACCGCGGCGTACTGCTGCTCATTGATCAAACCGTCGTCCCCATCCGCTGGGACCAGATCCAACGCATCGACTTCGTCAGCGAGCTCCAGCTCCTCGGCATCCGTCTGAAAAGCGACGCCCGAGTTTGGCAACAACTGAGCCCAAGACAACTAAGACGTTGGTGCCGACTCAGCCAGCAACAGCTGAAACAGTTTGGCGTCCCCGCGGTCACCGATGGCCTGCTGGCGCAACCGGATCTGCTGCACCAGCAACAGTATCTGAGCGATCAATTGGCCCAGAAAAGCGGTTTCCACATTCTGCTTTCGGAAAGTGAATTCGCCACTGGCGTGGACATCATCAGCGCGGAATTAAGGCTAGCGCACCAAAGATCCATGGTGCGCCGCGCTCGCCGGGAAGCTACTGTGACGCCAATCGACGCCAGAGTAAACCAAGATACTCATGAAGCGCCCGCTCTGAGGTCTGGAGATTCGAGGCACTGAACTTCCACCAAGGGGCACCACGGCCAATAAAGTCCGTGGGCGCCGCCACTGCTTTTACCCCTCTGCTGAGAAACAGCGCCATCACCCTGGGCATATGGGTGGCAGAGCTGACCAGAATCACCTCCTTCTCCCCAAATCGCTCCCTGAACAGGCGCGCCTCCATGGCGGTGTCCAGGGCGGTGGGAAAGGTCACTATCTGCGTTGCTGGAACCCCCATCGCCTCGGCCGCAGATTCGGCAACCACAGCATGAGGCAGGGGATCCTCCCCGCCCCAGCCACTGAGCACCAGGATGCTGTCCGGGTTGAGCCGCTGCAGCCTCACCCCTTCGGTCAGGCGGGCCAGGGCGGTATCAGACAGTTGCTGGTGAGCCATGGGACTGATGGAAGAGTCATGGCCTGAGCCCAGCACCATGATCACCTCGGCCCTCTGGCCGGTCCAAACCGGATACTGCTGCTCCAGGGGACGAGCCAGCCACTGACTGCCAAAGCTGGAGCTGAGAAACAGCAGCAGCGCGGGCCCCGCCAGCACAAACGCTCTCCCCAGGTGAGGACGACGCCGGGACAGCCACAATCCAAACAGGATTGACAGGACAGCCAGGGGTATGGGAAGCAGCAGTGCCGAGATCCCTTTCTTAACCCAGAAACCCAGCATCAGCGTCCCCAGAGCCAGGCAGCACCGCGCACCCCGGATGAATCCCCGTGGCGGTTGGCCACCACCTGAGTGACGCACTCTCGGCCCAGGACATCGGCAGCCAAGCGGCGGTTCAGCTCTGGATAAAGCTCGTCGATGTTGGACATCCCCCCGCCCAGCACAATGATCTCCGGATCCAGCAGGTTAACCACATGGGCCAGGGCACGACTCAATTGATCACAGTAGAGTTCAAACACCTGGCTGGCGGCAGGCTCCCCCTGACGCATGCGGTGGATAATCTGGTCGCCAGGAAGGTTGTGGGAGGTCAGCTGACTGTACTGGCGGCTAAAGCCCGTCCCGGAGACAAAGGTCTCGATGCAGCCACGGCGTCCGCAGAAACACGGAGATCCCGGGTACTCCTGTGGGGTCATCCAGGGCAGCGGATTGTGGCCCCACTCTCCGGACAGGCCATTGGCTCCCACCAGGGGTCGCTCATTGACGGCGATTCCTGCTCCGCATCCCGTCCCCAGAATGATACCGAACACCAGGCTCTTACCCTGCCCGGCTCCGTCCACCGCCTCGGACACGGCAAAACAGTTGGCGTCATTGGCCAGGCGCACTTCCCGATTCAGGAGTTGGGAGAGGTCCTGATCCAAAGCCTGACCGTTAAGACACTGGGTGTTGGCATTCTTCACTTTGCCGGTTTGAGGAGAGAGCACCCCGGGGATTCCGACTCCGACACTGCCGGTCAGGGTCAGGTTGGCTTCCGCTCTTTGCACCAGGCCGGCAATGGCCTGGAGAATTCCCTGATAGTCTCCCTGGGGGGTGGCAACTCTCTCGCGCCACAACTCCTGTCCCTGATCGCTGAGGGCGATCCCTTCGATTTTGGTTCCGCCCAGATCAATTCCGATTCGCATAACCGTTAATGGCCAGTCTATTGTTCCAATTTAGGTATCAAAATCATAACAGAGTTTGTGCGGCGCCCCATCCTAGAACAACTTGGTCAACAGTCCGAGGACGCCAGTTGCGAAAAGCAGAACCACCACTATGGGGAAAAACAATCTGTCGGGAGGGGCAAAGCGGTTACGCCGCCACAGGGCCAGATCAGACCATTTGCCTTTATGAACCTTATCGGAGTGGAGATTGGGCATGTCGGCCTCCTTAGAGGTGGGTTGCCGGATGGGGTCGAGCAGATGTCATTCCCTAGACCAAGTATATCAGCACTCTGTTGACACTATGATGACACCCTGGGCCGAGCCTCCGTGAAACGGACAAAAAAAAGCCACCCCAGTTTGGCGTGGCTGTACTAAGAATTCTGTAGCAAAGGAGATGATGATGAAAACAGGCATACCTAAATGCGTTTACTGTTGATTCAGAGTCCCTGGATCGCAAAAAGTTCATGGATTTTTGAAAAAAGTTGCAGAGTCTCCCTTGCCTCTTAGACCGCCCCTCATTTAGAGTCGGAGTGGGACCCCCAACCGGATTAGGTATCTTTCTAATTAAAAACATATTTCTGGAGTCGCATTATGTACTACCAAACCGATGATGTTCGCATCGACAAGATCAAAGAACTGCTGCCCCCCATTGCGATTCTGGAACGATTTCCCCTGGACGACCGCGCCGCCGAGACCGTCTATCAGGCCCGCCAGTCCATTCACAACATCCTGAACCGTCAGGATGACCGCATGCTGGTGATCATCGGCCCCTGCTCCATTCACGATCCAGAGGCTGCCCTGGAGTATGGCCGGAAGCTGGCCAAGCTGCGGGAGGAGCTTAAGGATGATCTGGAGATCGTCATGCGGGTCTACTTTGAAAAGCCCCGCACCACGGTAGGCTGGAAAGGCCTCATCAACGATCCCATGATGGACAACAGCTTCCGCCTCAACGATGGCCTGCGCACCGCCCGCAAATTGCTGCTCGACCTCAACCAGATGGGGCTGCCGACCGCCGGCGAGTTCCTGGATATGATCACCCCCCAATACGTCGCAGATCTGATGTGCTGGGGAGCCATTGGTGCTCGTACCACCGAATCTCAGGTACACCGGGAACTGGCGTCCGGCCTGTCCTGTCCGGTCGGTTTTAAGAACGGTACCGACGGCACCATCAAGATCGCCATCGACGCCATCAACTCCGCCAGTGCCCCACACCATTTCCTGTCGGTCACCAAGTACGGTCACTCCGCCATCGTGGCCACCACCGGCAATCAGGACTGCCACATCATCCTGCGCGGCGGCAAACAACCCAACTACAGCGCCGACGATGTGGCCGCCATCACCGAGCAGCTGCATAAGGCCGCCCTGCCCGCCAACATCATGGTGGACTTCAGCCACGCCAACAGCCGCAAGGAGTTCAAGAGGCAGTTGGAGGTCTGTGAGGATGTCTGTGCCCAGGTGGCGGGAGGCGATCTCAATCTGTTTGGCGCCATGGTGGAAAGCCACCTGGTAGAGGGTCGTCAGGATCTCAGCCTGACCGAGCCCCTGACCTATGGTCAAAGCATCACCGACGCCTGCATCGGCTGGGATGACAGCGCCAAGGTGCTGAAGAACTTGGCAAAAGCCGTTAAGAAGCGCCGCAGCGCCAACTGATCCCAACAGCGGGGCCTTTCGAGGCCCCCAAAAAAAACGCCACCTCAAGGAGGTGGCGAAAAGAATTTAGGGAGATGATGAAACCAAATTCGTTACACCTATATAGAGCGTTCCCACTCCGCTTAGTTCCCGCTTTCCCCAACTTTTTTCAACGTTTCTTACCTATCTAGCACGCTCCCTAAAAAAAACGCCACCTCAAGGAGGCGGCGCAAAGTAATTCAGGGAGATGAAGATGAAATCAAATTCGTTACAGAGTAATAGAGTCCTCACCTTCCAGATAGTTCCGACACTTTGCGATTTTCTCCCATTCTGATGCTGCAGCCGGTTGTGCCCGGCTCACACCACCAAAAAAACGCCATCTCAAGGAGATGGCGCAAAGTAATTCAGGGAGATGAAGATGAAACAAAATTCGTTACAGAGATATAGAGTCACTCTCTGCGACTTAGTTCCCTCCTCTCTCCGTTTTTTTCTGGCTCGCCCAGGGCTTGGCAGATAAACAAAAAAAACGCCACCTCATTGAGGCGGCGCGAAAGAATTTAGGGAGATGATGAAACCAAATTCGTTACACCTATATAGAGTCACGACCGGTGACAAAGTTCACCCTGAACCAAAAAAATCTTCAGCCCCTGTGCACAACGCCTATTTCTGAGGCTGAATCACCACGAAGCCACCCTGCTCCAGGGAGGCAAACCAGATCCCCTGATGCACCCAGTAGAGGCGGCCGCTGACCCGGACCTGGCTCTTAGGTTCAGGCAGCTGAGACACCGTCTGGCCCGGTTTGTATCCAGGCTGGTGCTTTTCCCTGGCACCCAACACCCGGTAACTGCCCGCCCGGGGGGGAGACTCCAGTCGGTAGTTGTCTCCCTGGCGCCGATAGTACTGTCCATTAATCAGTTCATAGGCGATGCCATCGACGATGATGGTCCGGGCAGCCCTGGGCTTCTTCGGGCGGTCATCATAGTAGTGTCGCCGGTAATGAGGGCCATGGTAGTAGGAACGAGGGTAGAAGGGGGAGTAGCGATAGTGGTGGCGCCTGTAGTCATAATAGTGACGCGGATAGCCCGAGCCGTACCCGACCACTACGGAGATGCCGCTCACGGCCGCGGCGCCGTAGTCCCTGGCCTCGGCCGTGCCAGCGAACGCAAACACCAGAGTGGGAATGATCCACAGAACAGCGGCAGCCCTCACTGTCCACCTCCTTCAGTAGCGGGCGCGATGACTTAAGTATACAAACGGCGGGCCAAAGATGCGCGCCCACTGAGTTCGGGGCCAGAAAGGGCCTGGAGGAAAGAAAATCGCCTAGGAGAAAATTCGTTTAAAACAGCAACTTCAAAAAAAGGAGGAAAAAAAATCAATTTTTTTACCCCTTTCTTTGAACTTTCTCAGGAATGGCGACTCTGACCCTATGTAACAAATTGAACTCAGATTTGTTTCATCATCATCTCCATATTTTTCTGCCACCTCGATTTGGGGTGGTTTTTTTTGTCCTCAATCCGCCCCTTTGGCCAGAAAATGGGGGTTGAGCAGCGAGGGCTTGGCGTTGTAAAGCAGCTCCCCGCCCTCCATCAGCGACAGATCACCGCCGGCCCCCAACAACACCGCATGGGCGGCGGCGATATCCCACTCACTGGTGGGCCCCAGCCTGGGGTAGAGATCGGCCTCCCCCTGTGCCAGCAAGCACAGCTTGAGAGAGCTGCCCACCGACACCCTTTCCACCTCACCCAACGCCTTGAGCCAGCTGGCCAACTCGGGGGAAGGGTGGGAGCGGCTGCACACCACCCGGGGAACCGCCCTTTGAGGCTTCGCAGTGATAGCGGTCCTCCGCCCGCCTTCAACCAGCCAGGCCCCCAGCCCGGGACCGCCGCTGTAGCTTCTGGCCAATGCCGGTGCCACCACCACACCCAAGACCGGACGGCCATGCTCAATAAGCGCGATATTAACGGTAAATTCGCCGTTCTCGGCAATAAACTCCTTGGTGCCATCGATGGGGTCCAGCAGCCAGTAACGGCGCCACTGACGCCTCTGCTCCCAGTCAGGCACACCTGACTCCTCCGAGAGAATCGGCAGCCCCGGAGTCAGGCCACTGAGCCCCTTGACCAATACCCTGTGGCTGGCCAGATCCGCCTCGGTCAGCGGAGTACTGTCCCCCTTATAACGGGTCTGTGGATTGCCGTAGTGAACCATGGCCGCCTCGCCAGCCTCTAGGGCAATGACTTCCATGGCTTCGAGGAGGGAGAGGCGCTGAGTTCGGGTTAAGCTGTCCAGATTCAAGGGGTAAGCACTCCGTGGCGTTTTAGGTAATCCACTATCTTGTCCACCGCCTGCTCGGTGTCAAGCCGGTCGGTCTGAATGTGGATCTCCGGGCTCTGGGGCGGCTGATAGTCTGAGTCGATGCCGGTGAAGTTGCGAATCTCTCCCGCCCTGGCTCGGCGATACAAGCCCTTGGGATCCCGCTGCTCACACACCTCCAGGGGGGCATCGACAAACACCTCGATAAACTGGCCCGGAGCCAGGGCGTCCCGGACTCGCTGCCTGTCCTCGCGGAAGGGAGAGATAAATGCGCTCAGGCACAGGGTACCGGAGGCCACAAACAGTTTGCCCACCTCGCCGATACGCCGAATGTTCTCCACCCTGTCCTGGTCACTGAAGCCCAGGTCACCGTTGAGGCCGAGACGGACATTGTCGCCATCGAGCAGATAGCTGTGCACCTTTTGGGTCACCAACCTCTGCTCAAGGGCGTTGGCCAGGGTGGACTTGCCGGAGCCGCTAAGCCCGGTGAACCACAGCAGTGCACTGCCATGCCCCTTGAGCCGGCGGCGCTGCTCCGGGCTGACCGTATGGCTGTGCCAGGTTAGATTCTCTGTCATTGTTACCTCAAAACGGAAAGAAACGGGGGATCAGGTAGAGCACCACCAGGCTGTACAGCAACGACAGGGGCACCCCTAGCGTCAGGTAGTCCTTGAACCGGTACTGCCCCAGGCTCATCACCATCAGGTTGGTCTGATAACTGAAAGGGCTGATAAAGCTGGCGCTGGCGCCATAGGCCACCGCCATCACAAAGGGCATGGCACTGCTGCCAAAGGCCTCCGCCAGCCCCAGGGCCAGAGGCAGGCTCAGGGCCGCCGCGGCGTTGTTGGTCATCACCTCGGTCAGCAGCAGGGCCACCAGGTAGACGCCGACAAAGGCCACCACCACCCCCTGGCCATTGAACAGCAGGTGAAGCTGCTCCGAGGCGATCAGCGCCAGCCCGGACTGGGCCACACTGTCTGCCATCGCCAGGGCACCGGTGATGATCAGCCAGATCTCGAAGGGAAAGCGGGTCCGAACCTCCTGGGCCGACAGGATCCCACCGGAGAGCATCACCAGCAGCAGCAGGGCCAGTGCCGCCACCAGCTCTACCAGGCCAAGGGCACTCAGGGTCAGGGCGGTAACGAAACCGCCAATGGCCAGCCACTCCTGAAACAGGGTCAGTTGGGTCTGCAGCTGGGTGTCCCCCACCACGAAGAAGTGACGGGGTGAGGGCACAAAATCCGCCCCGGTGGACAACACCAGCACATCTCCGGCTTCGATGGGGATCTGCCCCAGTTTGCCAGACAGGCGGGCACCGCGGCGTCGCATCGCCACCACGGCGGCATCGAAGCGTCCGCGGAACTCCGCTGACTTGAGCGTCTGGCCGATGATGCTGGAGGTGGGGCTGACAATCACCTCGGTCAGCTGTCTGTCCAGGGGGGCCTGTCCCTCGGCAAACAGGGTCAAACCTCGAAACTGGGAAAGCAGGGTCACCCGGCTGACATCTCCACAGAACACCAGCTTATCCCCCTCCTCCAGCCTGGTGTCTGGCGACACCGGCGAGATCACCTGGTGCTGGCGCACCACCTCAGCCAGATAGAACCGCTCCAGTGCCCGCAATCCGTTCTCCTGAACCGTGCGTCCCGCCAGGGGGCTGCCCGGTTGCAGCTTGGCCTCGATAAAGTAGGGGTCCTCCTCCTCGGTATGGCTGGCGTTATGGGGCAGCAGCGGCGACAACAGCAGTATCAACCCCAACCCGGCAACGGCCGCCCCCAGACCCACGGGCAGAAAATCGAACATCGCCAGTCCGGGCTTGCCCGCCTCCAGCAGAAAGCTGTTAACAATCAGGTTGGTGGAGGTGCCCACCAGGGTCAGCGTCCCCCCAAGGATGGCGGCGTAGGAGAGGGGCAGCAGCAGACGCGAAGGCAGATGATCGGCATTTGCCTTCACCCGCCCCATCAAGGCCGCTACCACCGCCGTGTTGTTGAGAAACGCCGACGCAGCCATGGTGCCACTGCCCATCCTCAGCAGGGTACTGCGGTAGGAGCTGCGGAACAGCCGGCCACTGAGCCAGCTCAGCAGCCGGGTCTTCTCCACACCGGCCGACGCCAGGATCAGCAGCAGCAGGCTGATCACCCCCGGGTTCGCCGCCAGGTTCAGCAGCCTGTCCATCTGCAACTGCCCCAGCATCACCAGGGCGATGGCGCCGCCGGAAAACAGCAGCACCGGTCTCAGGCGGGTAAACACCAGCCCGAGAAACAGTGAGGCCGCCAGGGCCAGGAGTTGGCCGTGAACCGCGGTCATCAGTTGGACCCGCCTCCGGTCAACTTGCTGAGATCCCTGGCATCCCAGTGGGGGAAGTGCTTACGGATCAGCGCATTGAGCTCAAGCTCAAACTGAGAGTAATCCTGCCTTGACGCAGCACCGGTCTCGGCGGCTTCCTGGACCATGCCCGCCGCGACGGTGCCATTGGTCACCGGATCGATCAGGATAAAGGCGCCGGTGTCCCGCAGTTGTGCGTAGCTGTCCACGGGCAGAGGCCTGTCCGTCTGCAGAACCACCTGGCCAATGTCATTGAGCCCCAGGGTCTCGCTCTGAAGGGCTTCCCAACTGCGGATGTCGATGCGATGTTCCACCTTGCTGACCCGGGCACGGGCCGAACTGGTGGCCAGTTTGATGCGGTACTCTCTGCCCGGCTCCAGGGGCGTATCGGCCATCCACACCAGTTTGGAGCGCAAGCCCTGACTCAGGGCAACAGACTCGTCGTCCGCCACCAGCCAGTCGCCGCGGCTGACATCAATCTCTCTGTCCAGGGTCACGGTAACCGCCTGTCCGGCCACCGCAGAGCTCAGCTCTTTGCCAAACTGATGAATGCCCGCCACCTTGGCCGGGGTGCCGGAGGGCAGCACTTTCACCCCCTGCCCCACACTCAGGGAGCCCGAGGCCAGGGTGCCGGCAAAACCACGAAAATCCAGGTTGGGCCTGACCACCAGTTGCACCGGCAGGCGCAAAGCCTGGTCGGCGGCGCGATCCGCACCTGGTGCCTGCTCCAACAGGTCCAACAGGCTGGGTCCCTGATACCAGGGCATCTGCGGGGAGAGCTGGGCGACGTTGTCCCCCTCCAGGGCGGAGATGGGCAGATAGTGAATGGTCTCCAGGTTCAGCTCCTGGGCCATCTGGGCATACTGGGTCTGAATCGACTCAAACACCGACTGGTCATAATCCTTGAGATCCATCTTGTTGATGGCCACCACCACCTGGCGAATCCCCAGCAGGGAGACCAGGAAACTGTGGCGACGGGTCTGCTCCAGCACCCCATAACGGGCGTCAACCAGGATAATGGCCAGATCGGCGGTGGAAGCGCCGGTGGCCATGTTGCGGGTGTACTGCTCATGGCCCGGGGTGTCGGCGATGATGAACTTGCGCTTGTCGGTAGAAAAGTAGCGGTAGGCCACATCGATGGTGATCCCCTGCTCTCGTTCCGCCTGAAGGCCATCCACCAGCAGGGCCAGATCCGGCCGCTCTCCCGTGGTGCCCTGGGTACGGCTCTGCTCATTGACCGCTTCCAACTGGTCGTCATACAGCGCCTTAGTATCGTGCAGCAGACGACCGATGAGGGTGCTCTTACCGTCGTCCACGCTGCCGCAGGTAATAAAACGCAGCAGCGCCTTGCTTTCGTGCTGTTTGAGGTACTGCTCCACTCGGAGCGCCACCGGGGTTGGGTTGTTGGTCATGGTGCTCTCCTTTGGACCTAGAAATAACCTTCGATCTTCTTCTTCTCCATCGACCCGGCGGAATCCCGGTCGATCACCCGGCCCTGGCGCTCCGAGGTGGTGGCCAGCAGCATCTCTTCAATGATCCCCGGCAGGGTGTCGGCCTCAGATTCGATGGCGCCGGTCAGGGGATAGCACCCCAGGGTGCGGAAGCGAACGCTGCGCATCTGCGGCGCTTCACCGGGCTCCAGAGGCATGCGCTCGTCATCCACCATGATCAGGCTGCCGTCGCGCTCCACCACAGGACGCGGCTGCGCCAGGTAGAGGGGAACAATCTCTATCTGTTCGCGGTAGATGTACTGCCAGATATCCAACTCGGTCCAGTTGGAGAGCGGGAACACCCGAATGCTCTCCCCTGGGTGCACCCGGGCGTTGTAGAGGTTCCACAGCTCGGGGCGTTGATTCTTGGGATCCCAGCGATGGTTGCTGTCACGGAAGGAGTAGACCCGCTCCTTGGCCCTGGAGGCCTCCTCATCGCGGCGGGCGCCACCAAAGGCCGCATCAAACCCGTAGTGATCCAGGGCCTGGCGCAGACCCTGGGTTTTCATGATGTCGGTATGCAGGGCACTGCCATGAACAAAGGGGCTGATCCCCATGGCCAGGCCCTCCGGGTTCTTATGCACCAGCAGCTCAAAATCGTGCTCCCTGGCCATGCGATCGCGAAACTCGATCATCTCCCTGAACTTCCAGGTGGTGTCCACATGCAACAGGGGGAAGGGGATCTTGCCCGGATAGAACGCCTTTCGCGCCAGGTGGAGCAGTACCGAGGAATCCTTACCGACGGAGTAGAGCATTACCGGCTTCTCAAACTCCGCCGCCACCTCGCGGAAGATGTGGATGCTCTCTGCCTCGAGGCGATCCAGATGGGTCAGGGTAGGGGACATCCTGTGATCCTAAGTCAGTCTAAGTCAGCGTCTAAGTGAACGTCAGATCAGCGTTAACAACAATTCAACTTGGCACTTTCATATAACCCAAAGGAATCAATTTTGATTTTTTGTGATCATTTGGAAATATGAGACGACGACATCAGTAAGGAGGTGACCTCTCATTTCATCGAGATGGAGCCGATGGCTGCCTCACCATGACAGCCGCACCACCGCGGAGCAAAAATCCTGGTCAGCTCAGTTCTACCAGAAGGCGCTCAACCACAAGAAACCTGGGGTAAACCAGACTGAAACTGAACAAACCGCCTGATCCCTGAGCGGTTATTCCTATTCGGCCGAAAACAGGGATTGAAGGCTATTAACCCTCTGTGGGGTCGATGGTAAGATGGTTGATTCACTCTGTGACCCGGCTTGATTATTGATGCTTTTATTTCGTCTCGCGGATGTAGAGAAAAACTTCGACGAAGCCACCTTCGCCAGGGGCAAGCGCTACTTCGAAGAGGAGATGGTGCTCCAGGCGGAGCTGGGGCCCGGCGGCGGCACGGTGCATGGCACCACCCTTGGCCGACGGGACAACCAGTACGACACCAGCATCGAGGTGCGCAAAAACGGCAGCAAGGCCTCTCTGGAGAGCTTCTGCAACTGTCCGGTCGGACAGCAGTGCAAACACGCCGTCGCCCTGCTGCTGACCCTTCTGGACCAGCACCATGGTCACCAGGACAGGTATCAGGCCTGGCTGGAGAAATTCAACCAGATTCACCCCCCTAAGACGGTAGAGCCACAGGGCGATTCCGCCCTGGAAGGGCTGTTTCGCATCGCCCCCACGGTGGCCCGCGACGCCAGTGCCAGCGAATCCCTCACCGTGGAGGTTGGCAACTGCCGTCGACTGAAGCGAGGCGGCTTCAGCAAGTTCACCGTCAAGCAACTGTTTAACGTGGCCACCCATCAGGGTGACGGCTGGGCCAGCGACGAGGTGGTCACCTACAGTCGTCTGCTCCTGGCCACCCGGGGCAATCTCTGGTACCGGTACGCTCACCTGGAGAGTGAACTGGATCGCTACGCCTTTGAAAAACTGCTGGAGCAGGGGTTAGCCTTCTGGGAGGAGCCCGTCAACATCCTGACTCTGGGCCCCCGTCGCCAGCTGCGGTTCCACTGGGAGCAGGACAATCAATACCAACTGCACTCCAGCCTGGACAACGGTGAACCCTGGGTGCTGGTGCCCTTTTCCCCGCCCTGGTATATCAACCTCAAGGATTTCAGTGCCGGCCCACTGGAGACCGAGCTCTCCACCGAGGTGCTGCATCAGCTCAAGCGCCTGCCAGCCCTACCCCGGGAGCAGGCGGTACACTTTGGTGATCAGATAGCCCAGCAGTTTGATCAGGCCACCCTGCCCCATCCGATCCAGACCGACTACCGGACCATAGAGGCCCCCTTTGCCCCGGTACTCAAGCTGCTCCCCAGCGATGAGGGTATCGTCAGTTTCTTCTGGTTCGAGTATGGCGACCTGATCCTCAGCCCCAGCGTGCTGGAGCGGCCTCAGCAGACCCGCTTCTCCGATGACCGCGGCCACTGGCAGGTGAGCCGGGAGAGTGACAGGGAACACCGGGCTCTGGAGTTGTATCGTCAGTTGCAGCTGTCCGAGTTCGAACACCCGGGCCTGGACGCCCCCCAGCAGTCCCTGGCCGCCTATCTAAAATTGGCTACCGCCTCCACGGATCTGGCGTTCTGGCAGCGGCTGCTGAGCCAACACCAGGCCGCCATCGACGGTCAGGGCTGGCGACTGGAGATTGACCCCAGCCTGCCGCTGCTGCCCCATGAGATCCCCGCCTTCGACCTCAGCATCGAGGAGGGGGACAACTGGTTCAGCCTGGGCATGTCGGTGGAGATCGATCAGAAGCAGGTGGAACTGCTGCCGCTGCTGCTCACCTGGCTGGAGCAGAACTCCGACTGGCGGGGCAACGAAGACCCCATCCTGCTCCACCGCGAAGGGGCCATGCCCCTGCGCATCGCCAACCGGGCCATCCGTCCGGTACTGGCGGTCCTGGAGGAGCTCTCCACCGCCGATGGCGACAAGGTGCGCCTGCCCACCCATCAGGCCGCCGTGCTGGAGCACCTGCCCGGCAAAGCCCGCTGGGTAGGGGGAGAACGGATTCGGACCCTGGCCCACAAGCTGAACCACTTTGCCGGCATCGAAGAGATTGAACCGCCCGCCGGACTGCAGGCCCAGCTTCGTCCCTATCAGCAACAGGGGCTGAACTGGCTGGCCTTCCTGCATCAATTCGGTTTCGGCGGCATCCTGGCGGACGACATGGGTCTGGGTAAAACCCTGCAGACCCTGGCACACCTGCTGACCCTGAAGCAGCGCGGTCAACTGACCGCTCCGGCCCTGCTGGTGTGCCCCACCAGCCTGATCAGCAACTGGCGCAGCGAGTCTGCCCGGTTCTGCCCCCAGCTCAAGGTGCAGATACTCCATGGCCAGGACCGACACCCTCTGTTTGACACCCTGGGTGAATACGACCTGGTGATCACCACCTACGGCTTGGTAGGACGAGACATCGACCAGTTCCGCTCCCTGAGCTTCTCCCTGGCCATTCTGGATGAGGCCCAGGCGATCAAGAGCACCAGCGCCAAGATCACCCGGGCGGTGAAGCAGCTGGCCGCCGGTCAGCGCCTGTGCCTGACCGGTACTCCCATGGAGAACCACCTGGGGGAGCTGTGGTCCCTGTTCGACTTCGTGATGCCCGGATTCCTCGGCAGAGAAAGTCAGTTTGCCCAGCAGTACCGCAAGCCCATCGAAAAGGAGGGCAACGGCGAGCTCAAGGGCGAACTGATGGCCCGGCTGGCTCCCTTCCTGCTGCGCCGTACCAAGAGCCAGGTGGCTCAGGAGCTGCCCGCCAAGACCGAGATGGTGCAAACCATACCCCTCCCCGCGCCCCAGCGCATGCTCTACGAGGGCGTTCGCGCCGCCATGGAGTCCAGGGTACGGGAGCTGCTACAAAGCAAGGGGATGGCCAAAAGCCAGATCGAGTTCCTCGATGCCCTGCTGAAGCTGAGGCAGATCTGTTGTGACCCGCAGCTGGTCAAGCTGGAGCAGGCCCAGGGGGTGCAGGAGTCCGCCAAGCTGGACTTCCTGATGGAGATGCTCCCCTCCATGCTGGAGGATGGCCGCCGCATCCTGATCTTCTCCCAGTTCACCCAGATGCTGGCCCTGATTGAGCAGCGCATGGTGGAGGCCGGCATCCCCTACAGCAAGCTCACCGGCCAGACCCGCAAGCGGGAGGAGGCGATCAACCGTTTCCAGGACGGCGAGGTGCCGGTGTTCCTCATCTCCCTGAAAGCCGGTGGCGTGGGCCTCAACCTGACCCAGGCGGATACGGTGATTCATTACGACCCCTGGTGGAATCCGGCCGCTGAGAATCAGGCCACCGACCGGGCCTACCGCATCGGTCAGGACAAGCCGGTGTTCGTCTACAAGCTGATCTGCGAGCAGACCATCGAAGAGCGGGTGATGGAGCTGCAGCAGCAGAAGCAGGCTCTGGCGGATGCCATCTACGACAAAGAAAACCAGAGTCTGGCCACCGGCCTCACCGGCGACCAGCTGCTGAGCCTGTTTGACGCCCCCCTCGAGGAGTAATCAAACAGAAAAGGCGCCCGATGGGCGCCTTTTTTATCCTCAGGACCCACTTAGTAGCGGCTCTTCTGATTCAGTTCAGTCACCTTGGACAGCACACTCTCCAACGCCTCTGATACGCCCCGGCCGAAACGGTTGGCCAGGTTCTTCTTGATCACATAGGCCAGCTTCAGCACCTCTTTGTCCTTGGCTTTCTCCATCAGCCAGTGATCCGAGGTCGCCAGCTCATCCACCAGACCAAGCTCCAGCGCCTGGGTGGCAAACCAGTGTTCGCCTGTGGCCACCTTCTCGAGATCCAGCTCTGGGCGGTACTTGGTGATGAAGGACTTGAACAGGCCATGGGTCTCTTCCAGCTCCTCCTTGAACTTCTCCCTGGCCTCGTCGGTATTCTCACCGAAGACGGTCAGGGTGCGCTTAAACTGGCCGGCGGTGTGCTGCTCGTAATCGATGTGGCTGCGCTTCAGCAGGCGGTTGAAGTTGGGCAACTGGGCAATCACACCGATAGAGCCGATGATGGAGAAGGGCGCCGCCACGATGCGGTCCGCCACACAGGCCATCATGTAACCGCCACTGGCGGCCACCTTATCCACGGCGATGGTCAGGGGGATGCCGGCGTCACGGACGCGAGCCAGCTGGCTGGAGGCCAGACCGTAACCGTGGACCACGCCACCGCCGCTCTCCAGGCGAACCAGCACCTCATCCTGTTTGTCCGCCACAGTCAGCAGGGCGGTGATCTCCTCCCTCAGGCTGGCCACCTCGTTGGCCTCGATGCCCCCCTTGAAGTCCAGGACAAACACCCTGCCCTCTCTGGGCTCATCCACCTTGGACTTGGCCTCCTTGGCCTTGGCCTTCTCCTCCTTCTTATGAGCCTTCTCTTTGGCCTTGAGCTGCTCCTTGCTCAGCAGCATCTCCTCCAGGTGATGCTCATAATCCTCCAGCTGATGGCTGATGTTGGTCAGCTGCAGCTCCCCCTTCTGGGGTCGCTGCTGTCGTCCCATCACCGCGGCCACCACAATCAGCGCGGCGATAGCGCCCACCAGGGTCACCGCCTTGGCCAGGAACAGGCCGTACTCGTATAAAAACTCCAAAATCAAACTCCTAGAGAGGTTTGCGCCCATTCTATACCGAAAAGCAAAAAAAGACCCAGCCTGAGGCTGGGTCTTAGAGTGTCAACAACTGTGTCCTAGGAGCAGGGCTGAACCAGGTCGGCGTTGGTCACCGGCAGCATCATGCCTGCTGACGCGGAGAACGCGGCTACCTGGGACTGCATCTCTACGGTCGCCGCGGCAGCGCTGCCATCGGTTACGCCAGGGATCTCATTGGGCGACAACAGTGAGCTGTGGTGGCCCTTGAGGAAGCGCACCGCACCGGAGACGCTCTCGCCCTGGGTGGTGGTGTCGATGCAGCCCAGCCCCATGGCAGTAATCAGCGGCTCACCACCGGACAGAGGCGCGCCTTCAATGGTCGGAGGCAGGGTCTGGTCGGGCAGGTTGCCCGCACCGTCACCCACCACCTCAATCACCAGCACATTACTGCCGGTGGCCGCCAGGGCGGCGCCGTGGTTGATGGGGTCCACCGCCTCGATCTGGGTCTGGATGGAGAACATCAGCGGTGGAACCAGCTCCTCCTCAGCCTGCTTGGCCAGGGCCTCATACTCCGGAGTGCCAGGCTCAGGCTTGGGAATGCCCGCCTCTTCCGCTATCACACCCACCAGGGTGTCGATCAGCGCCGGCTTGAACGCCGGGCTGCCGGCGAAAGTGCCGGCCAGGCCGCCGGCCGGAGCGGTCAGAGAGCTGGCCTGCAGGGTAAAGGGGTTCATCTCAACGGGCACCCCGGCGATGGGGGTGTTGGCGTAGGTGGTCACCTTGCTGCCGGTGATGGCGCCCTGGCTCAGTCCCTGAAGGGTTACCTTGGTCAGGTCAAACAGCGGAGGCAGCTCATTGGCCACCTGCTCCATCACCAGACCGGTCACTGCCGCGCGCAGGGCCAGGTTGTCGATCACCGCCTGACGATAGTTATCCCTGGTGGTCAAACCGCTGCCAATGTTGACGAACACCAAACCACTGCCGTTGGCAAAGGGCGCGCCCAGGCTGGGATCGGTGGCGCTGATCTCATAGACGCCGTCGCCATTGAAATCGAAACCACGGGCACCGTGCAGCGGCAAGTCAATGGCGATGGTCGCCAGGCCGGCGGCGGTCATGCTGCCTACATTCGCCAGGGTGGTCTCCTTGGTACCGGCAAGGCCGTGCAGCGCCATGCTCAGGGGCCAACCGGTGGCGGGCACGGAGACATCAATACCCAGTGCCGCCAGCTTGGCAGAGTTGGGGATGGTGATCTGTACCGGCACCGTCTGGCGGCTCTTCGGCGCAGGCACCGGATTGAAGCGGGTCAGGTGACGGGTAGGGTCCGATGGCGAGCCGTCGTCCAGATTGATGGTACAACCGACAATCTCTGAGGGGTCGTCCACAGCGGCCACAGGATCGCGACCACAGGCCACCATCTGCTCGGAAAACTTCTCCAGAGTCAGGGTGCCCGCCTGCAGGGCCTGAAGCACCGCAATCGGGCTGTCACCCAGGGCATTCCAGGTGCTGGTGATGGTGGGGTTGGCCGGAGTCGGAGCGGTCAGGTAGTAGGGCAGCTCAATTTCTGCGGTCCATACATCGGTGGCATCGGCCAGCAGGTAGGGCACACCCAGGGCCGGGTCCAGTCCCAGTATCTGCGCGGCGGTCAGGCCGGTGGGCGTCGGCGGCTGGGTCCAGCTTGGCTCAAACGGCGCATGTTCAGGCGCAGGGGACGCCACCAGTTGCTTGGTGGTTTCCAGAACGTCAAATACCGACTGGGTGCTGAACACCCCGGTGTAATTGACCGTGTCCGGATCGATACCATGGCCGCTGGCCAGGGCACCCAGATAGTTGTTGGTCAGGGCTTGCAAATCTCGGCTGCTGCCCTCAGGCAGAGGCTTGGTGTTGATGTCCAGCTTCAGCTGCTTGTAGGTCTCAGATGCTTCGATGACGCGACCGTCGGAGTCCAGCAGTTGGTCGGTCACCACATAGAGGTAACCACTGGTGGCCGGCAGAGGCTTCAGCGGCTGGGCAATCACAGTGCTGCCACTGACCGTGGTGATAAAGTCCACGCCCCAGGTCAGCTCATCGCCCATCTTACAGATGGAGAGCGAAGGCGCTGCGCTGCACTCCGCATCCGGGGAGAGCGCGCCCCCCAGGGTCACGGCAAACAGACGCACCGCGCCTGCCTGGGAGGCACTGGCGGTGTCGATGGTGACATCATCCAGCAGCTCAATATTCAGTTGAATGGGCTGAGTCGTGCCCCAACCGTCCAGGGCCCCCAGGGCCGCTTCAGGGTCGGTGTATGGCGCACCTTCCAATTCCGCAGGAATCTGCAGGGTACCATCCGGAGTACCGAGGAAAAGCAGATCATTGGGCAGGGGGACCACACCATTGGCGGGATCAAAACTGACCCGGGCATAACGTTTGACAGGGTCGGCCTTGTTGCTGTCCTCCTGGTAGCTGTCTCCGCTACAACCGGACAATGCCAGGGCCGACAGGACGGCGGTACTTAACAGCAGTCGTCTCATTTTCTCTCCCCAATCCTTGTTGTTTGCTCGCGACCGCCCCCAAGGGATTAAGGGCTTCAGACGGGAAAATGGCCGCCAGCATTAGTTTTGTCTTCCGTAGTGAAATTCGTCACAATAGGCGCGTTTCTGGTTGAAATGCCGCTCTATATGCCCATTGCGACTTCACCCAAAGTAACGCAAAAACCATATGTTAGCTACATTTTTGCAACCGACGCCCCATTTCGTGGTACCCAGAATGCAATCGCTTGTTTAAAACGGCTGTTTTTGAGTACCGCAAACTCCCGAAAAAAGCGCACTGCAACATAAGGAAGGCGTGAAAGGATGTTGGAATACAGCCCCAAAAAAGATCTTCTCAAGGACAAGGTCATTCTGGTTACCGGCGCCGGGGCCGGCATTGGTCGACAGGCCGCGTTAAGCTTTGCCAGCCATGGCGCCACTGTGATTCTGCTCGGCCGCAGTGTGAAAAAGCTCGAGGCCGTTTACGACGAAATTGAAGCCCTGGGCGCCCCTCAGCCCGCCATTATCCCTCTGGATATGCAAGGCGCGACTGAGGAGCACTACCGGGACATGACCGACACCATCGAGGGCCAGTTCGGCCGCCTGGATGGTGTGCTGCACAACGCCGGTCAACTGGGCAGCCTCACCCCCATGGACCAGGTGCCCCTGGAGATGTTTGAAGAGGTGATGAAGGTCAACGTGACCGCCCAGTTCATGATGACCAAGGCCCTGCTGGCCCTGCTGAAGAAGCAGGACAAGGCCTCGGTGGTCTTCACCTCCTCCGGAGTGGGCCGCAAGGGCCGGGCGTTCTGGGGGCCCTATGCCATCTCCAAGTTTGCCACCGAGGGGATGATGCAGGTGCTGGCCGACGAGCTGGACGGCAGCGGCATTCGGGTAAACTGCATCAACCCTGGCGCCACCCGCACCAGGATGCGTGCCCTGGCCTACCCGGCCGAGAACCCGCAAACCCTCAAGACCCCGGAAGAGATCATGCCCCTCTATCTCTACCTGATGGGCGATGACAGCCTTGAGGTTCACGGTCAGAGCCTGGACGCCCAGCCGAAAAAGTAAAACTCTTCAAGGAAAAAGTGCGGTTTCCCCTTTGGGTGAACCGCACTTTTCTATGAAGATCACAGAACCGTTCCCCTTAACCTGCCTCAGAAAAACTCTCGGGTGCATTTATTGTAATGCAATGATAATTTTGTACTTTCTTGACTAAAGTTGAGATAAAACCCAGACGCGTTTTGTACAAAAGCCCATACAGAGATCAGTCAAACCCATGAAATGGACCTTGTCGGTTGACCGACCTGCCTCGCCGGAACAATCGGCTTCAGGGCGAACCATGAAGATCAGGCGCTACAGCATGCTGATGGCGGCTTTGGTGTTTCTCTTTACCCTCGGCCTGACCCTGAGCGCCACCCAGACCATCGACAACTACGAAGCCGATAAGCGCCGCGCCAAGGTGTACGACTTTCTCAGCAGTGCCGAAGAGCGAATGGTCTCTGAAGTGGCCAAGATCCACTCGGCCATCTATCTGGCCGCCTCCTCCATCCAGCGTAACCACCAAGCCGAGCCCGAAGTGCTGAAACAGCGGTTTCACCGGCTGGCCTACCTGATTCTGCAGAACAACCCCTCGGTGAAAGGGCTGGATCTGGCCCCGGGCGGCCACATCTGGGCGGTCTATCCCGTTCAGCCCCACCCCGGTCTGGGGGAGGACATCAGCGAGCAACACTCGACACGGGAAGCCATTCGGCTGCGGCGAGCAGTGATGGGGGGCCCCTTCCCTCTCTACACCGGCGGCATAGGCCTGGTATTGAGCCAGCCCATCTTCGTCAATGACGAAAGCCAGCAGAGCACCACGCCATCCGACGGCACCCGGTTCTGGGGGTTCATCAATGCGGTGATGCGCTTTGGCGACAGCAAGCTTCTCGATGGTCTCAACCTGTTGGCCGGCGACAGCATCAACTACAGCCTCTACTGCGGCAACCTGATCTCCGAGCATGTCTACAACAACACCGGCAAGCCGGTGGAAACTGGCCAGAGCCGCAGCTTTCTGGTCAATGGCCTGCAATGCCAACTGAGGGCGGAAAGCCTGGAGGAGGTCAACCACCCCATCTCCTTCCTGTTTATCCTGGTCTGTGGCCTGGTGACCTCCTCGCTGATCAGCCTGTGGATTCTGCAACAGGGCAACAGCAAATACCGCCTGGAGCAGCAGGTCGCCCAGAAGACCCAGGCACTGCTGGAGTCTGAGCTGCAGTTTCGGGAGCTCTCCGAGCGCTCCCTCACCGGCATCTTCATCATCACTCATGGACGCTTCACCTATGTGAACCCCAGGGCCGCCGACATGATTGGCTACACCCCGGGCGAACTGCTGGCCCTCAGGGATCTCTCCGAGCTGATCCACTACCAGGACTTCCTGCTGATCAAAGACTGGCTCGAAGCGCCCAAGGCGATCTCCGAAGAGGCGGGACTGGGCCCTCACCTGCATCGCCGCATCCGCTGTTTCGCCAAGACCGGCCAGACCAAGCACCTGGAGTTCTACTGCGTCACCACCGAGTACAAGGGCGAGACCGCCATCTTCGGCTCCATGCTGGATGTGACCACTCAGGTGGCCGCCGAAAAGAAGATCACCTATCAGGCCTACTACGACCAGCTTACCGGGCTGCCCAACCGCGCCTCCTTCCAGCAGCGGCTGCGCCAGAGCATCAGTGGCGAACAAAACGGCCGCATGGCGTTGATGTTTATCGATCTCGACAAGTTCAAAACCATCAACGACAGCCTGGGCCATGACTCCGGCGACCAACTGCTGAAACTGGCAGCCAGCCGGCTGCGCCGCACCCTGAGGAGCCGAGACTTCGTCGCCCGGGTCGGTGGGGATGAGTTTGCCATTCTGCTGGAGCAGTATGAGGACAAGACTCAGATTGAGCAGATTGCCCAGCGCGCCATCGAGTCTTTCAAGGAGCCCTTCACCCTCAAGGACAAGAACTTCTACATCGGCCTGAGCATCGGCATCTGCCTCTACCCCAGTGACGGTGGCGACGCCGAAACCCTGCTGAAGAACGCCGACATCTCCATGTACCTGGCCAAGGGCAATGGCGGCAGCGCCTACAAGTTCTTCGATGAAAGCGAGTCCCACCTGTTCTACAGCAAGCTGGACCTGGAGAATGAGCTGCGCAAGGCGCTGAACCAGGGGGGACTGCACCTGGAGTTCCAGCCCCAGAACTCCCTGGTCAATGGCGACATCGTCGGCACTGAGGCGCTGGTGCGCTGGTACCACCCCATCAAGGGACGCATCCCTCCGGTGGAGTTTATTCCCGTGGCCGAGGAGAGCAGCCTGATTCTGGAGCTGGACCGCTATGTGCTGGAGCGTGGCTGCCGCCAACTGGCCCGCTGGCACAGAGAGGGGCTGGATGCCAGGCTGGCCATCAACATCTCCTCCGCCCAGTTGGAGAAGGGAGACCTGCTGGGTCTGGTGCGCCGCTGTCTGCAGCAGCACGAGATCATCCCCAATCGCCTGGAGCTGGAGATCACCGAGAACTCGCTGATCCGCAATCCACAAGAGGCCGCCGCCACCCTCAAGGGGCTGCAGGAGCTTGGGGTGAACATCGCCATCGACGACTTCGGTACCGGCTACTCCTCCTTCGCCCTGCTCAAGGACTTGCCCATCAACAAGATCAAGCTGGACCGGACCTTCATCGACGCCATCGAGACCGATGAAAAGGACAGGAAGATCATCAACACCATTGGCGAACTGGCCCGCTCCCTGCAGTTACAGCTGATCGCCGAAGGGGTAGAGACCGAAACCCAGGTAATGAGGCTGCTGGAATGCGGATGCTACCAGGGCCAGGGCTTCCTGTTCAGCCGCCCGCTGAGTGCTGTCGACTACGAGCAGCTGCTCAGAGAAAGTCGACTGATTGTCTGACCCGGAGACAAAAAAACCAGCCCGATGGCTGGTTTTTTATTGGGGAAGCGCCGGATTTAACGCTTGGGACCGCGGCCGCGGCTGTGCTTGTTCACCGCCCGGCGGATCTTGCCGGTCTTGATCTTGGCCTTACGGCGGGCAGCTTGCTTGTCCTTATCCATCAGGGAGCGGCTTTCCGGATCCAGCTCCACCAGGGTACGCAGGTAGTTCACCTGCTCCAGTGGCAGCTCGGTCCAGCCGCCGCGAGGCAGACCCTTGGGCAGGGTGATGTCACCGTAGCGGATTCGCATCAGACGGGACACCTGCAGGCCCTGACTCTCCCACAAACGGCGCACTTCGCGGTTACGCCCTTCACTCAGCACCGCATGGTACCAATGGTTCAGGCCCTCACCGCCGGCGGCGATCAGACGCTTGAAGCTGGCTGGACCATCATCCAGCTCAACACCGCTGCGCAGTGCCCGCAGGTTCTCCTCAGACACCTCGCCAAACACCCGTACCGCGTACTCACGCTCCACTTCCCGGGAGGGGTGCATCAGTCGGTTGGCCAGTTCACCGTCGGTGGTGAACAGCAGCAGACCTGAGGTGTTGATGTCCAGTCGGCCCACCGCCACCCAGCGGCTGCCCTTCACCTGAGGCAGGCGGTCAAACACCGTGGGGCGACCCTGAGGGTCGGTGCGGGTGCACAGCTCCCCCTCCGGCTTGTAGTAGGCCAGAACCCGGCAGATGACGTCGTCTTCCGCCTGGATGGACACCAGGTGACCGTCGATGCGCACCTGCAGGTCAACACCGGTTTCAACCCGGTCACCCAGCTTGGCCACACTGCCGTTCACACTGACTCGCCCAGCCTCGATAACGGCTTCCATCTCACGACGGGAACCGTGGCCAGCACGAGCTAACACCTTCTGTAGCTTTTCGCTCATGAAATCTCTTCTTTAATGTACGGGGTCCTGGACCACGCCGCCGCTGAGCAGGGCCTCGATGGCTCCCTCATCGCTCAATGGTGGCAGATCACTCAGACTGCCCAGGCAAAAATAATGCAGAAATGCATCCGTGGTGGCATAGAGGGCGGGCCGTCCCGGCACCTCCTTATGACCTACCACTTTTACCCAATCTCTCTCCATCAGGGTGCGGATGATATTGGAACTCACCGCCACCCCACGTATCTTCTCAATCTGTCCCCGGGTCACCGGTTGACGATAGGCAATCAGCGCCAGGGTCTCCAACAGTGCCCGGGAGTATCTGGGCGCCCTCTCATGCCACAGGGCAGAGAGGTGGTCACTGAGGTCGGTGTTGCTCTGGAAGCGGTAGCCACCGGCCACCTGCACCAGGTTGACGCCCCGTCCGGCATAATCGGACTCCAGCTCATCCAGCACCTCATTGATGCGTCCCAGGGTCACCTGAAACGCCGCCAGCACCCCCTGGCGCAGCCCCTTGGCACTCATGGGAGCGTCTGCCACAAACAGGGCGGCTTCAATCAGCTGTTTAAGCTGGGCATCGTTAATTCTGCTCACGCCCTGGCCCTCACATGGATCTGACTCATGGGTTCCACCTGCTGAATCTCCACCAGACTCTCCTTGGAGAGTTCCAGAATGGCCAGGAAGGTCACCACCACACCGGCGCGCCCCTCTTGGGGTTCGAACAGGCTGATAAAGGGCGTAAACCGATCAGCACTGAGCAGGCCCATCACCTGACTCATCCGCTCCCGGGTGGAGAGGGCTTCCCGCTCCACCTGGTGCTGTTCAAACAGTTCCGCCTTGGACAACACCCCGCGCAAGGCGTCCAGCAATTCGTCCAGGCTCACCTCTGGCGGCACCACACGAGGCACCAGATTGGCGGCCCGTCCGGCGTGCGCCACCCAGGTATCCCGCTCCACCCTGGGTAGGGTATCCATCTGCTCGGCGGCGGTCTTGATCACCTCATAGGCCTGCAGTTGGCGGATCAGCACCATGCGCGGATCCTCCTCGTCGCCCTCCTCCGTTTCCGGCTTGGGCAGCAGCATCCGCGACTTAATCTCCGCCAGGGTCGCCGCCATCACCAGATACTCACCCGCCAGCTCCATCTGAAGATGGTCCATCAGGGCGATGTAATCCATATATTGGCGGGTAATGTCGAACACCGGCAGATCCACAATATCCAGCTTGTGGCGCCGAATAAGGTAGAGCAGCAGATCCAGAGGCCCCTCAAACGCCTCCAGGATCACCTCCAGGGCATCTGGCGGAATATAGAGGTCCGCCGGCAGCTCCTCCAGGGGCTTGCCTCGGACCACCGCCAGAGGCAGGGGCGGCTGGACTGTCAGTGGAGCTTGGCTCATATCAGGCGGCGCTATTATAGGCGTTCAAGGGTAAAAAGCTAACCATACTATAAAAAGGGTGTGGGGTCGCCCGCGCCTTCCCGAACCACCTGCACATCATCGTCACTGCAATCCACCACTGTGGTGGGACTCTCACTCAGGTAGCCGCCATGGATGATGAGGTCCACCTGATGCTCCAGACGATCCCGCACCTCCTCAGGATCCGACTCGGCAAACTCCTTGCCAGGCAGAATCAGAGTGCTGGACATCATCGGCTCCCCCAGTGCTTCCAGCAGCGCCAAGGCGATGGCGTTATCAGGAATGCGGATGCCGATGGTCTTACGCTTCTCATTCAGCAGGCGGCGTGGCACCTCCTTGGTGCCCTTAAAGATAAAGGTGTAAGGACCGGGGGTGTTGTTGCGCAGCAGCCTGAACGCCAGGTTGTCCACCTTGGCGTAGAGAGACAGCTCGGACAGGTCCCGGCACATCAGGGTAAAGTTGTGGTCACTGTCGATCTGGCGGATACGGCAGATCTGGTCCAGGGCCTTCTTATTCCCCAGGGCGCAGCCAATGGCGTATCCGGAGTCGGTAGGGTAGATCACCACCCCGCCACCACGGACGATGGCCACCGCCTGGTTGATCAGGCGCGTCTGGGGCGTCTCAGGGTGCACATAGAAAAACTGGCTCATTGCTCCTCCAAATACTTTTTATTCTTGGTATAGCTTCTGCCAGACGCCGGGCAGATCCGGCAACTGCAGATGCCGGCCCAACTCGACCCAGCGGCCCGGCTGATGAAAGTCACTGCCAACCGAAGCCAGCAATTGATGCTCCTGGCACAACTGGGCCAGGAAACGGCGTTCGTTCTGGGGTTGCTGACACAGCACCACCTCCATGGCATCCCCGCCCACCTCACTGAACAGGGTCAGCAGCTTGCGCAGCCACTTGTTGGAGAGCTGGTAGCGCCCGGGGTGAGCCAGCACCGCCAGCCCACCGGCCCCCTGAATGATGGACACCGCCGTGGCGATGTCGCACCAGTCATTGGGCACATAGCCGGGCTTGCCCCGGCCAAGGTATTTGTCGAAAGCCTGCTGCTGAGTGGTCACCAAACCTCGCTCCAGCAATACCCGGGAGAAGTGGCCCCGGCCCACGGTGGCGCCGTTGGCCTTACGCACCGCCTCCTCCCAGACACCGGCGATCCCCTTCTTGGCCAGACGGTTGCCCATCTCCTTGGCACGCAGGTCCCGGCGGTTGCGCTGTTCGGTCAACAGTTGCTGCAGCTCGACGTCCTCCTCATCGAACCCCAACCCCACAATATGGATGTCAAAACTGTGCCACCTGGTGGAGATCTCCACGCCGCTGACCAGAGTCAGTGCGCTGTCCCGGGCCGCCTCACGGGCTTCCGCCAGCCCGGCGGTGGTGTCGTGGTCGGTGATGGCCAGCACATCCACCTGCTGGTTCAGGGCCCGCCCCACCAACTCAGACGGAGTCAGGGTGCCATCGGATGCGGTGGTGTGGGAGTGAAAATCAAACTTCATGGGCAGTTGGGTGTTCTCTTGGGTGACTACTGCAGGAATTGCATAAAACAGTCTGTGCAGACAATACGATAGCTATATTGTACTTCACTTTTACATTGAGTTGGGTGCCAATCTGCCCCCGGGCCTGTCTGACGGTCCCCGGCGAGGGCAATCGCCGGATAAATCCAGGGTTGACACCATAAGCCGCCTCGGGTTACTGTCCGTGTAAACCTTTCGCGTAAACTTGAAATTACGGAATCTCTAACGTGACTCAGGCAACTCTGTTTAACATTCAGTGGTGGTGGCACATCCCAAGCAAGCGGGAAGTGCGCTGGACTGTGCCTGAGTAACAGAGAACAGAAACCAGACAACGAAAACCCGCTTTGTAACCAAGGCGGGTTTTTTTATATCTATTTGACGGAACAACTAGCCATGATCATCATCCTCAAGCCACATGCCAGTAAAGAAGATGCCCAGCAGTTGCTGAGCCAAATTGAAGCCAAAGGGCTCAAGCCCCTTTACATGCCAGGTGTGGAGCGCACCGTTCTCGGCGCCCTGGGTGACGAGCGTGTACTGCAATCTTTACACCTGGAAAGCCACCCCCTGGTGGACGAGGTCAAACCCATCCTCTCCTCCTACAAGCTGGTGAGCCGCGAACTCTACCCCATCGATACCCGGGTCAAGATTGGCCGCCATGCCGTAGGCGGGGAAGGCTTCACCGTGATTGCCGGCCCCTGCGCCGTCGAGAGCCAGGAGCAGATGGATGGCATTGCCGATTACCTGACCCATCACCCTGTTGCCGCCATCCGCGGCGGCGCCTACAAGCCGCGCACCAGCCCCTACAGCTTCCAGGGCCTGGGCGAGGAGGGGCTGAAGATCCTCAAGGCCACCAGCGAGCGCAGCGGCCTGCCCACGGTTTCTGAGGTGGTGGACGCCGCAGACGCCGAACTGATGGCCCAGTACGTGGACTGCCTGCAGATTGGCGCCCGCAACATGCAGAACTTCCGCCTGCTGGAAGCGGTGGGCAAGCTGGACACCCCGGTGCTGCTCAAGCGTGGCATGAGCGCCACCATCGAAGAGCTGCTGCTGGCCGCCGAATACATTGTCAACGCCGGCAACCCCAATGTGATCCTGTGTGAACGGGGCATCCGCACCTACGAGACCGCCACCCGCAACACCCTGGATCTGAACGCCGTTGCCTACCTCAAGCGCAAGACCCACCTGCCGGTACTGGTGGACCCCAGCCACGGCACCGGCATCCGTGAACTGGTTATCCCCCTGGCCCGTGCCGCCGCGGCCGTGGGTGCCGACGGCATCATCGTCGAAACCCACACCAACCCGGCCCAGGCCCTTTCCGATGGACATCAAAACCTGGATCCTCAACAATTTGATGACCTAATGTCCTCTTTGAAGCCCTTTGTGGAAGCCGCGGGAAGGAGCCTGAAGTGATCGCATCGTTAAAGCCGGGTCAGAGCCACACCCTGACCCTCAGTTGCAAGTATCAGCACCAGCCGGCGGACCTGTTTCAGGTGCTCGCCAACGCGTTGCCCAACACCATGCTGCTGGAGTCCGCCGAAGTGGACACCAAGGCGGACACCCAGAGCCTGCTGATGCTGGCTGCCGCCCTGCGCATCGAGTGTAACGGCCACAGCATCAACTGCCGCGCCCTGAGCGCCAATGGCGAGAGTCTGCTGCCTCATCTTCAGGCCAGCCTAACGGAGTTCTCGCCGCGACTCGACGGCGACACCCTGCAACTGACCGTACCCAAGCAGCCCCAGGCTCTGGATGAGGACAGCCGTCTCAAGGCGCCCTCCCCGCTGTCAGTATTACGCGGCATCCTGGCCTGTGTGGATCACGACGACGCCTGCGCCCAGTCGCTGATGCTGGCCGGTTGCTTCGCCTTCGATCTGGTGGCCACGGTAGAGCCACTTCCAGAAGTGAGCGACAGCCCCAACAACTGCCCGGACTACCTCTTCTATCTGGCGGAGCAGACCCTGGTGCTGGACCACCG
Source organism: Ferrimonas sp. (assembly GCF_048263965.1). NCBI lineage: Bacteria > Pseudomonadati > Pseudomonadota > Gammaproteobacteria > Alteromonadales > Ferrimonadaceae > Ferrimonas > Ferrimonas sp. The sequence goes on from NZ_JBLXDO010000002.1 coordinate 154,440, forward strand.
CCGCCGCTCCGCCCGCCTTATCGGCACCCTGTTTGGCGGTGCCCACGCCGAGATGAGCCAACACCACCTGAGCCAGTCCCTGGCAGAGCTGGCCCAGCGCATCGACGGCTTCACCGGTGGCCAGGCGGTGTCCGTGGCGGAACCGGTCACCGTTCAACTGAGCCAGGATGACGCCCAGTTCCGTAACAAGGTGGAAAACCTGAAAGAGCATATCCGTGCCGGCGACATCTTCCAGGTGGTGCCGGGACGGCGCTTCTCCCTGCCCTGCCCCAACCCCATCGAGGCTTATCGCCGGCTGCGCCGGGATAACCCCAGCCCCTACATGTTCGTGATGCAGGATGAAACCTTCACCCTGTTCGGTGCCTCCCCGGAGAGCGCCCTCAAGTATGGCGCCGACTCCAACCAGGTGGAGATCTACCCCATTGCCGGCACCCGCCGCCGGGGCCGCCGCGCCGACGGCAGCCTGGATTACGATCTGGATGCCCGCATCGAACTGGGCCTGCGCCAGGATAAGAAAGAGACCGCCGAGCACATGATGCTGGTGGATCTGGCCCGCAACGACATCGCCCGCATCAGTCAGCCCGGCAGCCGTCGCATCCCAGAGCTGCTCAAGGTGGACAGATACAGCCACGTGATGCACCTGGTCAGCCGGGTTACCGGCCAGCTCCGTGAGGATCTGGACGCCCTGCACGCCTATCAGGCCTGCATGAACATGGGCACACTCACCGGCGCCCCTAAGGTCCGTGCCGCCCAGTTGCTGCGAGAAGCGGAAGGGGAGCGGCGAGGCAGCTACGGCGGCGCCGTCGGCTACCTCAACGGCCGTGGTGACATGGACACCTGCATCGTCATCCGCTCCGCCCTGGTCAACGGCGGCACCGCCTATGTGCAGGCCGGCGCCGGCGTAGTGTATGACTCCGACCCTCAGTCGGAAGCCGATGAAACCCGCAACAAGGCGATGGCGGTGATCCGCGCCATGGGAGGTGAGCTGTGAACCCCATCATCCTACTGGACAACTTCGACTCCTTTACCTGGAACCTGGTGGACCAGTTCCGCAGCCTGGGCCATCCGGTGACCGTCTATCGCAACGACATCGACGCCGAACAACTGGCGGACAAACTGCTCAAGGAGCATAAGGACGCGGTACTGGTGCTCAGCCCGGGCCCGGGCGCCCCCGCCGAAGCGGGCTGCATGATGCGGCTCATCGACCTGGTGGCCGGCAAGCTGCCGATCCTGGGGATCTGCCTGGGTCATCAGGCCCTGGTGGAACACTATGGCGGCAAGGTCGGCTTCGCCGGCGAGGTGGTGCACGGTAAGGCCAGCCCCATGACCCACGACGGCGGTCCCCTGTTCAGCGGCATGGCCAACCCCCTGCCGGTGGCGCGCTACCACAGCCTGGTGGCCCATACTGTGCCTGATTGCCTGAAAGTGCCCGCCAAGGTGGACGAGATGGCGATGGCCATCGTCCACCCGCAGCACAGGGCGGTGGGCTTTCAGTTCCACCCCGAATCCATTTTGACCCTGGAGGGCAGCGGTTTGCTGACCCGCACCCTGACCCTGCTGACCGAGGACACGCCCCTATGCTGACCCCAGTACAAAAGATGATGACCCAGCTGTTTGACGGCAACGCCCTCTCCCGGGAGCAGGCCAAGACCCTGTTCAGCTATGTGGTCCATGGCGAAGTGAGTGAGGTGGAGCTGGCCTGTGTGCTCACCGCCCTCAAGCTGCGTGGCGAACGCATCGACGAGATCACCGGCGCCGCCGAAGCCCTGCGCCAGGCAGCCCGCCCCTTCCCCCGGCCACAGGGCGATCTCATCGACATCGTCGGCACCGGGGGCGATGGCGCCAACACCATCAACATCTCCACCACCGCCACCTTTGTCGCCGCCGCCGCCGGTGCCCGGGTGGCCAAGCACGGCAGCCGCAGCGTCTCCTCCCGCTCCGGCGCCTCCGACCTGCTCAACCAGTTCGGCGTCAACCTGACCATGTGCCCGGACCACTCCGCCCGGTGCCTGGACCAGCTGGGGGTCACCTTCCTGTTTGCCCCTCACTACCACGCCGGCATGCGCCACGCCGCGCCGGTTCGTCAGGTGATGAAGACCCGCACCCTGTTCAATATTCTGGGGCCGCTGATCAACCCTGCCCGCCCCAACCAGATGCTGCTCGGGGTCTACGCCCCGGAGCTGATTCGCCCCATCGCCGAGGTGATTCGCTCTCTGGGCGTGGAACGGGCCATGGTGGTCCACGGCAGTGGCCTGGATGAACTGGCCATTCACGGCGACAGCCAGGCGCTGGAGCTTGTCGACGGTGAACTGATAGAGCGCCACTTCTCCCCCGCCGATCTGGGGGTCAAGCAGTACGACCTGGCCGCCATCCGTGGCGGTGAGCCGGAAGAGAACCGCGCCATCTCCGAGCAGCTGCTTGGCGGCAATGGCACCGACGCCCAACGGGCGGCGGTGGCGGTCAACGCCGGTGCCGCCCTCTACCTCGCGGGTCAGGCAGACAGCATGAAGGCCGGCACCGAACTGGCCCTGGCCACCATGGACGCCGCCAAGCCCCTGCAGCTGATCCGCGACTTCGCCCAGCTCAGCCAACAGGAGGCGGTGTAAGTGAGTACCATCTTGGACAAGATTGTCGACACCAAGGCCGGACACATCGACCAGCTTGAGCAGCGCTATGGCGAACTGCTGCACACCCGCGCCGCCCCCAGCGACCGCTCCCTGTATGACGCCCTCAAAGGCGGCAACGCCGGTTTCATCCTGGAGTGCAAAAAGGCCAGCCCCTCCAAAGGGCTGATCCGCCCCGATTTCGACCCTGTGGCCATCGCCACCCTCTACGACAAATACGCCGCCGGCATCTCGGTGCTCACCGACGAACAGTTTTTCCAGGGCGATTTTGAGTACCTGAAAGCGGTGCGGGCCGCGGTCAGCGCTCCGGTGCTGTGCAAAGATTTTGTGGTGGATCCCCGCCAGCTGCGCCTGGCCCGCCACATGGGCGCCGACGCCGCCCTGTTGATGCTGTCGGTACTGGATGATGAGCAGTACTTGGCACTGGCGGAAGAGGCCAATGCCCTGGGGCTGGATATCCTCACCGAAGTCAGCAACGACGAAGAGGTTGAGCGCGCCATCGCCCTGGGCGCCCGCATCATCGGCATCAACAACCGGGATCTGCGCGATCTGTCCGTCGATCTGGCCACCACCGAGCGCCTGGCCCCCAAGATCCCCGACGACCGGGTGGTGATCAGTGAGTCCGGCATCGCCACCCATCAGGACGTCCGCCGACTGGCCCCGCTGGCAGACGGTTTCCTGGTGGGCAGCCAGCTGACCGCCCAGGCCAACATCGACCAGGCCTGCCGCCAGCTGATTTTCGGCGAGAACAAGGTGTGTGGCCTCACCCGCGAAACCGACGTGAAGGCGGTGGCCGAGGCCGGTGCCCTCTATGGCGGCCTGATCTTCGCCGCAAAATCTCCCCGCTGCGTCACCCCGGAGCAGGCCGCCAGCCTGCGCCAGGCCGCCGATCTGCGCTTCGTCGGCGTGTTCGTCAACGAGTCCATCGATACCGTGGCCAAACTGGCCAACGACCTGGCGCTGCACGCGGTGCAGCTGCACGGCGGCGAAGATGAGGCCTACATCGACGCCCTGCGCCCCCAACTGCGACACACCCAGATCTGGAAGGCGGTCAAGCCCGACGGCAGCAACCGGGTCAGCAACGCCGACCGGCTGCTGTTCGACAGCGCCAAGGCGGGTCAGTTTGGTGGCACCGGCACCACCTTCGACTGGTCCCTGGTGGGCGATGACCGCCCCAGCGCCATGCTGGCCGGTGGTCTCTCCCCCGACAATGTCCAGGAGGCCGCCGCCGCCGGCTTCCTGGGACTGGATCTCAACTCAGGCCTGGAGTCCGCCCCCGGCCTGAAACAGCAAGATAAAATAGCGCAGGCCTTTGCCGGCCTGCGCCAATACTGAGGAAGCCCCATGACCATCCTAAACCCCTACTTCGGTGAATATGGCGGCATGTATGTGCCCCAAATCCTGATGCCGGCCCTCAAGCAGCTGGAGAAGGCGTTTGTCGACGCCCAGCAGGACCCCGAGTTTCAGAAGGAGTTTACCGAGCTGCTGAAAGAGTACGCCGGTCGCCCCACCGCCCTGACCCTGACCCGCAACTTCAGCCCCAACCCCAAGGTGAAGATCTACCTCAAGCGGGAAGATCTGCTCCACGGCGGCGCCCACAAGACCAATCAGGTCCTGGGTCAGGCGCTGCTGGCCAAGCGCATGGGCAAGAAAGAGATCATCGCCGAAACCGGCGCCGGCCAGCACGGCGTGGCCACCGCCCTGGCCTGTGCCCTGCTGGGCCTCAAGTGCCGGGTCTACATGGGGGCCAAGGACGTGGAGCGTCAGAGCCCCAACGTGTTCCGCATGCGACTGATGGGGGCCGAAGTGATCCCGGTGCATGCCGGCTCCGCCACCCTCAAAGACGCCTGCAACGAGGCGATGCGCGACTGGTCCGCCAACTACGACCACGCCCACTACCTGCTGGGTACCGCCGCCGGCCCGCACCCCTTCCCCACCATAGTGCGCGAATTCCAGCGGATGATCGGCGAGGAAGCCAAGGCGCAGATCCTGGCCAAAGAGGGACGCCTGCCTGACGCGGTCATCGCCTGTGTCGGTGGCGGCTCCAACGCCATTGGCCTGTTCGCCGACTTCATCGAAGAGACCGATGTGGCCCTGATCGGCGTGGAGCCTGCCGGTCACGGCATCGACTCCGGCGAGCACGGCGCCCCCCTGGCTCACGGCAGCACCGGCATCTTCTTCGGCATGAAATCCCCCATGATGCAGGACGATCACGGCCAGATTCAGGAGTCCTACTCGGTTTCCGCCGGCCTGGACTTCCCGTCAGTCGGCCCTCAGCATGCCCACCTGGCCGCCACCGGCCGGGCGCAATACCCCTCCATCACCGACGACGAGGCCCTGACCGCCTTCCAGCGCCTGTGCGCCTGCGAAGGGATCATCCCCGCCCTGGAATCCTCCCACGCCCTGGCTCACGCCTACAAGATGGCCGAGGCTGCCACAGAGGAGACCCTTCTGCTGGTCAACCTTTCCGGTCGGGGAGACAAGGACATCTTTACCGTACACAACATCCTGGAGCAGGAGGGCAAACTGTGAGCCGTTACCAGAACCTGTTTGACGCCTTGAGCGAAAAGGGCGAAGGCGCCTTTGTCCCCTTTGTCACCCTGGGTGACCCCCATCCGGACCAGACCCTGGCGGTGATCGACGCCCTGGTGGCCGGCGGTGCCGATGCCCTGGAGCTGGGGATCCCCTTCTCCGATCCCCTGGCGGACGGCCCCACCATCCAGAACGCCACGGTACGTGCCCTGAATGCAGGCACCACTCCGGCCCGCTGCTTCGAACTGCTGGCCCAGGTGCGTGAGCGCTACCCCCAGCTGCCCATCGGCCTGCTGGTGTACGCCAACCTGGTGTTCTCCCCCGGGGTCGACACCTTCTATCGGCGCTGCCGGGACACCGGCATCGACTCGGTACTGGTGGCCGACGTCCCTGTGGAGGAGAGCAAGGAGTTTGCCGAGGCCGCACGGCGTCACGAAGTGGCCCCGATCTTTATCGCCCCGCCCAACGGCGATGAGCAGACCCTGAAGGCGGTCTCCGAGCAGGGGGAGGGCTACACCTACCTGCTCTCCCGTGCCGGTGTTACCGGCACAGAGACCAAGGCGGGGATGCCCGTTGGCCCTCTGCTGGAAAGCCTCAAGGCCTTTAACGCTCCGCCGGCGATCCTGGGCTTCGGCATCTCCGAGCCACAGCAGGTGCGTGATGCGGTCGAAGCGGGGGCCGCCGGCGCCATCTCCGGCAGTGCCACGGTGAAGATCATCGAGAAATATCATGGCGATACTGAGCGTATGACCGAGGAGTTAACCCGGTTTACCCGAGCCATGAAGGATGCCACCCGCAAAGTTGGTTAAAACCCACTCCAAAAGGCGGAGCCCCATACGCTCCGCCTTTCCAGCACTTGTGCTATTGGTTAGACTGTCCGCCTGCCCCTGGATGACAGAGACACAATGAAACAGATCCTCGACTTCCTGCCCCTGCTGGTATTTTTCGCCGTCTACAAGTTTTACGACATCTTCCTCGCCAGCGGTGCCCTGGTGGCAGCCTCGGCGGTGCAGATCGCCCTTATCTATCTGCTCTACAAGCGGGTGGAGAAGCAGCACCTGATCACCTTCGCCCTGGTGGCGGTATTTGGCACCCTGACCATGGTGCTCAGGGACGACACCTTCATCAAGTGGAAGGTCACCATAGTCCAGTTCCTGTTTGCCGGAGCCCTGCTGATCGCAGAACTGATGAACAAGTCCCTGCTCAAGGCGATGCTGGGCAAGGAGATGCCCCTGCCGAACAACGTCTGGCGACGGGCGGCCCTGGCGTGGGTGGTATTTTTCGTGGCCAGCGGCGTACTCAATCTGTACATCGCCTTCAACCTGTCCCAGGAGGCCTGGGTGAACTTCAAGGTATTCGGTCTGATGGGGATGACTCTGGTGTACACCCTGCTGACCATCCTCTACCTCTACCGCCACCTGCCCAAGGACTTCAAACCCGAGGACAAGGCGGACTAGTTCCCTCCAGGTCCGAGTTCGCCCCATTGGGCTAGTGCCTGCCATAAAGCGATGGAACCGGTAAACTGGCTCCATCAATGCCCCTCAAAGCCCGCTGCCATGCGGGCTTTATTGTTGCTCCCGTTTCCGACTATGCAGACATAAACCTCGCTAATAGAGTGATTTCTTTGCGTTAACGCCCCACATGTACTAGCTCTTTATAGTGAGCCGTGCCAGCAGAAACATGGCCACTGACAATGAAGACAATGGGGTAAACTATGTTAACAATGGATGTGCCAAGGGTGGTTTTAACCCACTTCGCTGAGCAGCCCTTGGGGCGTGTATGCCATCAACTGGCCGACGCACTCAAGGTAGAGACACAAGCATTCAGCCAACTGAAACGAGAAGGTTGCCCCTGTCTGGTGGAGTTCGATAATCAGAGCGCTGCGGAGCTCAGCCGCGCCCGGGAACTCAGGCAGCAACAGCCGGAACGAAAAATCATCTGGCTGGTGCCCAGACTCAATATTCCCGTTCTGAAGCTTGCCCTGTCACTGCAGGTTACCCAGGTGTTTGCGCTGCCCCTCTCCCCCGCGGATGCGGTGGAGCTCAAGCTGCTGCTCAACGATGGCTTTCAGGCCCCGGGACACAGCCTGCGCCCCACCCACGAGAAGCTGCGCAGTGTTCTGGAAAACATTGAACAAAGGTTCGAGCAATCCCTCTCCCTGCAGAAACTGGCCCAGGAAGCGGGGATCAGTGACAGCCGGCTGTGTCACCTGTTTCGACAGCACCTGGGGCTCAAGTTCAGCCTCTACCTGGTCTGCCGACGCCTGGAAGCCGCCCCCGAAGCGCTGCAGGACGAAGGGCTGAATATTGCCTCCGTGGCGTACAAACTGGGGTTTTCCACCCCTTCCCATTTCTGCCGGGCCTTCAAGGCCCATTACGGCATCACGCCCACCGAGTTTAAGCAGGGCAGCAGCCAGGGCAAGCACAGTCATGCGTTTCACCGTTACCTGCAGTGTCGTAACCCCGACTACCTGCCCTTGGAAAGCTGATGCGCAGCCTGTTCCTGCTTCTGCTCACCCTCTCCCTGCCGCTTCAGGGACAGACGCTCTGGCCAGCGCCGGGCAGTACCCCCTGGGCGGATCATTGGTACCGGATACTGGTGGATCTGGAGTTCAGCCCTGCACTGCCGCAAGATGCAACCCAGGCCTTCAGGGCTAGCGAGCGGCTGGTCCGTTTTCAGGCATCCCTGAGGGGAGTCTCTCCGGATCCCGTTCTGGAAGAACTGGCCCAAGCCAGTTCCCCCGCCGAGCTACAGGCCTGGATAAGCGGCATTGCCCCAAGCTATCAGGCTTTTGAGCGGCTCAGAGCCGCCCTTCATGAAGAGCAGAAGCTGGCAGATCTGCCCAGACCGGATTTCACCGAAATCCGCACCTTCTCACTGGGGCAATCTCATCCGGAGCTTGTTCCTTTGCGTCGTCTGCTGGCGGCCAGGCTTGGAGACACTCTGCCCCCCCACCTGATTAACCGGGACGTGTGGGACCCTCCCCTTATCGATGCCCTGCGCCGCTTCCAGCGGGAGAGCCAGTTGCCAGCCTCCGGTCGGCTGACCGCAGACACCATTGATGCGCTCTCCCTGGATAATAAGGAGAGGCTGGCCGCCATCAGGTTTAGCCTTCGCCAGTGGCTGCAACTGCCCCCGCAGCTGTCAGGGGACGCCATACTGGTGAACCTGCCCCATTATCAGTTGATGGCCCTTGAAGGCAAGCGGGTCCACATGGTCCTGCCGGTCATCATCGGGGCGCCAGACACGCCCACCCCAAGGTTTAACAGCCGTTTCAGTTCGGTGACCCTCAACCCGAGCTGGACCCCTCCCTGGAGCATCATCAAGGGAGAGCTGTTGCCGGCCTATCGGCGCGACAGCAACAGCCTTAAGCGCCAGGGTTTCGAGCTTATCGACCCCAAATCGCCCAACTCCCCTCTCCCCTGGAAAAGTGTCGCGCCAGGCCAGCTTCCAAACCTGTTGTCTCAGTACCAGCTTAAACAGAGGCCGGGAAGCAACAATGCTCTGGGCAGCGCCAGATTAAATCTGGTAAACAGCAACGCCATATTTCTTCACGATACCCCAAACCAGAAACTGTTTCTTCGTTCCCAGAGAGCGCTTAGTCATGGATGTATCAGAATCCAGAACATCGATCGGCTGCTCGCTTATCTGGAGAGAAATATCCCTTTACCCGAACGTCAAAAATTGCAATATGCAAAAAAAGGCAGGGACAGCTTTACCCAAAGCCTGGGCAATACTGCCAAGGTGTATATTGTCTATATGCCTGCCTGGCCAAAAGGGGACAATGGCGCCTCCATAGCCACAGATATATACGATTTAATCTAACTGGCAGATATATATGATTTTTATAAAAAAAGCCAAAATCAGCAACCAACGCCAGGATTATTGACATCATTTTAATGACAGCTTTCGCAAATTCAGGCTAGGCAGAGCTCAACTTTCTCGACTAAGTTTACAACAGTGTCGAGCAACCTCTTACCCTATCGCTCACACACGACCCTGAATCATTGAACAGGATATATTAACTGCGCGGAGATTATTGTTATGTTCAAGAAAGCACTCGTTGAGTTTTGGAATGATGAGAGCGGCTTGTCCGCGGTAGAGTATGCCATTGCCGGTAGCCTGGTTGTAGGTGGAATGGTTATCGCGTTTGGTCAACTAGGCACTGAGGCCACTGAAGAAATTGAACTACTGTGTAAGTCAGTCAATGGCAATCAAGAATGCACAACAGCACAATAGTAGACTGGCGAAAGTAATCCAAGCACTGCTTTCTGCAGTGCTTTCTTTTTCTTGGGAAACACCATGACACTGACGCTGCTGCAATGCCAATACCTACTGACCTCTTTGGTCTTTCTAGTCGCCGTAGTTACCGATCTTAGAACCGAGCGTATCCCCAATGGCCTGGTGATCTTCAGCCTGGTATCAGGCATCCTGCTCAACCTGCTCTTTGAAGGCTGGAACGGCGCACTCTCATCACTTGCCGGCGCCCTGGTTGCTGGCGCTATCCTGATTCTGTTTTACGCCAAAAAGGTGCTCGGCGCCGGTGACGTCAAACTGATGATCGGAATAGGCGCCATTCTCGGCCCCTACATGGTGTTCTGGAATCTCTGCTTCGGCATCATCGCAGGCGGGTTCACCACCATGGGCTTCGCCCTGTTTCGCGTCGGCTGGTACGGCGTGCTGGCCAGCCTCAAGCGTTACTACCAATGCCTGATAACCCGCACCTACTTCAAGCCCAGCCCCTACGAAGCTGCTGGACTAAGGGTGCCTTATGCTCCTGCCCTGGCTATAGGCTGGCTGGTTATCATGTTGACCCCCACTAATTTACCCGGTCTGTAAATTTTCGATCGCAGACTGGTGTCAGCCTACGCAATTAGGAGAAAGGCCAATTTCATTGCTGTTGTCTAGGCTTGAGTTAGTGCGCAATTTAATGCAACGGAATAGACAGGGGTTAGGGGAATGCAAGAGTCAGGGATTAGCGCGTTCTTAAAGGATGAAAATGGACTTTCCACCGTGGAGTACGCCATTGCAGGCAGTTTGGTTGCCGCAGGAATGGTTGTCGCGTTTGGCGAACTCGGAATTGAAACTGCTGGAAGAATATCCGAAATATGCAGCAACTTAGACGCTGCCGGAGATTGTGACGGCCAGTAATCCGAAGACTCCCCCTCAGCTCAGATTCCCAAGCCAACTTAATTGTTGGCGGAACTGTCTCGGCTTAAAAAAGCAGATACTCAGGAACGGGTTTCAATAAATTTCAGACAAAGGCGGACATTACGATTTCTAAGTAACAGGGCAAGTCAAATACAGGGTATAAATCAAGGACAACTGAAATGAACCAGGCATTAGATTCATTCGCATTACCCTCGTTCCAGACCGGTGTAAACAAGCCAGTTTCACTGAGGGATGTCGGTATCTCCTATCCAATACTCCAAAGCTTGGCTATCAAGCACCTCAGTGATGGTGATGTGCTTACCCTCAATGAGTTGGCAGACCGGCTTTCCCTCCCCGGCAATCTGGTGCAGCAGCTGCTGGACAAGTGCAAACAGGAAAGCCTGGTCGAAAACAAGCAAACCTCCAGCGACGGCCAGATGCGCTACGCCCTGAGTCACACCGGCCGTGCCCATGCCGAAACCGCATTTTTGAAAAGCGGTTACCTGGGCCCGGTGCCCGTGCCCCTGGATCAGTACTGGCAAGTGTGCCGGGCTCAATCCAGCCGAAACATTGCCATTACCCGTAACCTGATTGAAGCCGCCATGGAGAACCTCGTCCTTCCAGACCGTTTGATGGAAGAGATAGGTCCAGCACTTAACTCGAAGCGCCCCGTGCTGATCTACGGCCCTCCAGGTACGGGAAAGAGTTACCTCTGCAGACACTTCAATCTGGTGCTTGGGGATAACGTCTTTATTCCCCACGCTATCTGCATTGGCCAGGCAATTATTCAGGTATTCGATCCCCAGATTCATGAGCTGCATGAATCAACCGAAAATGATAACAGCAGCCCTCTGCTTCTTAATGAAGGCCATGATGCCAGGTGGCACAGGTGTCGACGCCCCCTTTTAGTAGTTGGCGGAGAGCTCACCCGGGATATGCTTAATGTCCACTATGATCCCAACAGCAAAACCTATCACTCCCCTATTGGGCTTAAAGCCAATAACGGCATCCTGCTGATTGACGATTTGGGGAGGCAACAAATAACCCCCAAAGAGATCTTCAATCGCTGGATTGTGCCAATGGAGGAGCGCCGCGACTTTCTCTCCCTGCCCAGCGGTGAGCACTTCGATGTGCCCTTTGAGCAGATACTGCTTTTCTCGACTAACCTTGATCCAAACGAACTTGTGGATGACGCCTTCTTAAGGCGTCTTGGTTACAAAATAGAGTTTTCCGCCATCAACAAAGATCAATACATAGATATATGGCGCCAGAACTGTGAGGAACTGAATTTAAATTTCGACCCTAGTGTTTGTGAGTGGCTAATAAACACTCACTACGCCAGGTCAGGGAAGCCCTTATTACCCTGTCACCCAAGAGATCTGCTCTCCATTGTGGCGGACCAGATCAGTTACAACCAGCTACCCGCGGCAGTGACTCAGCAGCTAATTGAGCGGGCATGGTCGATCTACTTTGTCAGCTCGGCGCGTTAGGCGTCTGACAGCGGCTAAGGTCAGGAGGAGAGATGAATACCAGGTCAATGTTTTTCGTTCTGTTGTCTCTGCTGTTTGGTGTCGGTGCAGTTCTGCTAGCCCAAAGCTGGCTGAAACAACGGCAACCCACAGAGAGCAACTCCAATCAATCCATCGTGGTCACCATGGCGGTGAATGTCCCAGCTGGGACCGTACTGGAAACCCGCCACTTGAGCATACAAAACATACCCAACGCGCTGGTACCCGATGACGCCATCACCTCCACTTCAGACGCAGTAGAGATGGTGGCCAAGTTTCCCATGCTTCGGGGAGACATTCTACATCCGGACAAGCTGGCCCAAAGAGGTGAAGGCAGCGTGCTGGCCAGCCTGATTGAACCCAACAAGCGGGCGGTAACCATCCGAGTCAACGACGTGGTGGGCGTAGCCGGCTTCCTGCTGCCAGGGAACAGGGTGGATGTTCTGGTCACCTACAAGGTCGGCAACGCTCGCAGCCCAGCTGCGGAATCGGTCACCGATGTGGTACTGAGTAACCTCAAGGTATTGGCCGTAGACCAGAAGGTCGACCAGGAGACCAACCAACCGCTGGTGGTCCGGGCGGTCACCCTGGAGGTTTCCCTTGAAGAAGCGGAAACACTGATGAGCGCCCGCAGCCGCGGCAACATTCAGCTGGCGCTGCGCAACCCCACCGACGAAAGTGAGGCTGAGCTGGCCCAACTCACCCCTGAGTCGGAAGAACCCAAGGTGGAAGCCAAGCCTAAGGAGCCTACTCCTATAGTTCCAAGGCCTGCCCAATCTTCCAAGAGAAAAATTGAAGTGATTCGCGGTACTTCACAGCAAACCGTCAGTGTTGAAAGCTGACAGTTCACAGCGAAGAAGGAAAGAGACGCTATGGCAAGATCCCACACATCGCTTCTCCATCACCTGTTCAGCCTGGGATTCGTGCTGGCAATGGTGATGATGGTAACACCGGTTCAGGCAGGAGGCCCAACCTCACTGCAACAGCAGAGCTTCCCGGTGCCCATCTACAAGTCCCGTACCCTGCCCATTAAGCATGAGGCAGCACGGGTGTCTGTCGGAAACCCAGAGATCGCCGACATCCTGATCATGCAACCGACGGAGCTGTATATCCTCGGAAAGCAGCTGGGCAGCACCAATATCCTGGTATGGGATGAAGAAGATCGCCTGGTCGACATCATCGACATCGAGATCACCCATGACCTCAATGGCCTGAAGGAGAAGCTGTATCGTTTCCTGCCAGAAGAACTGATTGAGGTGCACAGCTCTCAGGGTCAACTGGTGATCGGCGGACAGGTGTCCAACACCGAGAGGATGACCATGGCCATGAATCTGGCTCAGGGATACGCGGTGGCGGCGGACACCAAAGGCAACCCCAGCTCCGTACTGAACATCATGTCTGTTGGCGGCGGCCATCAGGTGATGCTGGAAGTGACGGTCACCGAAGTACAGCGCGAGCTTGCCCGCCAACTGGACTCCGATTTCCAGATTATCTCCGAGGGCAGCGACTTCATCGGCGGCATCATCGGTGGTGACGGCATCATCAACGATAAGGGCTTCTTTGGCAGCTACGTCAGTGGCGACTTCCTGTTCAACTTTGCCCTGGACGCCGCGAAGCAGCAGGGTCTTGCCAGGGTGCTGGCTGAGCCCAACCTGACCGCCCTCAGTGGCCAGATGGCCGAATTCCTCTCCGGCGGCGAATTTCCGGTTCCAGTGCCCAGCCGTGAAGGCACCTCCATTGAATACAAGAGCTTCGGTGTCGGCGTGAAATTCGTGCCCACCGTACTCGACTCAGGACGGATCAACCTCAACCTGAATGTACTGGTGAGTGAACTGAGCAACGCCAACTCCGTGGGTGTGATTCCACAAGGGTCCACTACGGCACTGGTCACCCCGTCCATCATCAAGCGCAGCGCCGCATCAACGGTGGAGCTTGGTGACGGCCAGACCATCGCCATTGCTGGCCTGCTCAGCAACACGGTGCGCGAAAGCATCGACGAACTGCCCGGCCTGGGTGAGATCCCCGTGTTAGGCCAGCTGTTCAGCAGCCAGGAGTACCGCAATGGTGAAACCGAGTTGGTGATTCTGGTTACCCCGCGCCTGGTGCGCCCCATCATCCGTGATGACCTGGTGCTGCCTACCGATGGGTTCGTCTCCCCTTCCGACGTCGGCTTCTACCTGTTGGGTGAGCTGTCTCAGAGACAGGAGACTGTTCAACCGGACACCAATCCCAACCCGACAGCTGAGGTGCAGGAGCCTGTGCCCACCACAGACACGGGCGGCACCCAGAACAAATATGGCCACTCACTCTAAGGAGCGCGTTATGAAAACCATGGTTCTCGCAGTTTCCGCAACGCTGCTACTAAGTGGCTGCGCAACAAGCGTCATGACCCAGTTTGACCTGGGGGACACCACCAGGAGCATCAAGCAGCAAGAGATTCTGGACCCTGACGCGGTGGCAAGGAACGCCGGCCGAGTAAGCAGCCTGGATGGCCAATACGGTGTGGCGGTAATGGAAAACTACCGCACCTCCACCTACCGACCAGAGACCGCCCGCAGTGAGTTTAAACAGGCGAATCTGGGAGGTAGTAGCAACTGAGCCAATCACCAGCGTTACTTAGGAGACCACAATGTTGAGAGCATTTATCCAGCCATCGAGGCAATCGCAGCGTAAGCAGCGGGGCTCGATCCTGGTACTGGTCACGGTTGCACTGCTGACAATACTGATCATGGCAGCCATGGCCCTTGAGAGCGGACACCTGCTGCTCAGCAAAACCCGCCTGCAGAACGCCGTGGACTCCGCGGCGCTCAGTGCGGCGATCTCCGTGGTCAAAGAGGGCAACGACCACACCACCGCCAGGCAGGATGGCATCGCCACTCTGCTCGCGGTGCTGGGCAACGCCGACTTCAGCCAGCTTCAGGGGGATATCGACACCACCAACCTGACCTACACCCAGAACCAGGTCGCCCCTCAGGTAGCGGTGGAGTTCTCCCTCCAGCCAGACCCCTTCATCGTGACCACGGACACCAATGCCGAGTATGTGCGGGTTCGGGTTGAGGATGTGCAACTGGCCACCTACCTGGGTCAGGTGATCAACTTAAATAAGTTAACCAGCGCTTCTGCGGTAGCCGGCCCCAGCCTACCCCTAGTGAACTGCGCCGAGAACGTGCTGCCGATGATGGTGTGTGAAGGGGACGCGCCAGGCGAGCCCTTTGGCTACCCCCAGGGCAGCATCATGTCAATGAAGATCTCCAGCCAGCAGGACTCCGCCATTGGCGCAGGTAACTTCCAGCTGATTCGCCTTGGGGACAACTCAGGTGCCGCCGACATCCGCGCCGCCATGGCGGGAGAAAACTCAGATACGAACTACTGCTTCGGTGCCACCGAAGGTATATCCACCGAACCCGGCAATAACGTCGGTCCCGTGGCCACCGGCATGAACACTCGTCTGGGCATCTACCATGGTGGAACGGTGAACTCCACCGATCACCCCAGAGATAAGGATATCTGTGTCGGCGAGGAGCTGGACATCAACGACGATGACGAGATCGTATACGCCGACGGCGGTGAAGTGGTGGACATTACAGCCGGCACCCCAACGCTTTACCGCTACTCTGACTACGCCGACAACTATGTCGACAACACAGTAGATGGCGGCTCCCGTTTTCATGACAGCTGCGCCGCCACCGGCGACAGCTGGGACAGCAATGGCGGTGCCAAACGCCGTGAGTTTGCCGTCGTCGTAGGGGACTGTGACGGACTGGCCAATGGCCAGAACAATGACATCGAATTCAAAGGCTTTGCCTGCTTCTACTTCATGCAGGAGGTGATCCAAAAGGGGAACCTGGCCTACGTCATCGGCGAATTCGTTGAAGACTGCACCGGCACAGGTAACCCCACTCAGGACACCGCAATCACCGACGGTCCCTTCACCATTGTCCTGTATCGGGACCCGGACAATAAGGATTCATGATGCTGGCACTGACTCGAGCAACGCGCAGCAAACAGCGGGGGGTGGCGGCCATAGAAGCTATGGTCACCCTCCCCTTGCTGTTTCTGCTCTTTTTCGGCGTAGGTGAACTGGGCAGACTGATGTATCAATACAATCAGCTCAACTCGGTGGTGCGAGATGCCTGCCGCTACCTGGCCTCCCAGGCCTATACCGACTCCAATGGTGCCAGCGACCTAACGTTACAGGCTACCACCCAGAATATCGCCAAAGCGTTGGCGCTATACGGCAAAAGCAGTGGTACCACACCGCTGCTGTCCGGGCTGACAGCCGATGACATCAGCATTGCCATAAGCGGCGGGGATCTCATTACGGTCACCGCCACCTACAACTGGGCCCCCATCTTCAGTGGCGACTTGGCAGGGAACTATGGCGAGCCCCTGGACTACAACTTCCCCCTGACCGCCACCATCTCCATGAGGGCGATTCCATGAAAAAGATGCTACGTCGCCAACTCAAGAAACAGAAAGGGGTGTATGCAGTGGAGTTCGCCATCGTCGCCACCGTAGTGTTCATCGCCCTCTTTGCCTGTCTGGAGGTATCCCGGCTGATGTTCTCCTATAACGTGCTGACCGAAGCGTCCCGTCGCGCCGCCAGACTGGCCACGGTCTGCTCACCTGACCTCAGCGCATCGCCCACGGCTCCGGCAGCATTGCAGACCCTGGCCCTGTTCGATGGCACCAACATTGGCCCCAATATCTCTACCGCAAATCTCACTATCGAGTACCTGCAGTTGGATGGCACCACGGCAACCAGCTTTGACAAGATTGATCTGGTCAGAGCCTCTATAACCAATTACCAGCATACCTTCGTGGTACCGGGGCTGACGTTTCAGATCAACTCCCCGGATTTCGTCACC
The DNA here is from genome assembly GCF_048263965.1 of Ferrimonas sp. Taxonomy (NCBI): domain Bacteria; kingdom Pseudomonadati; phylum Pseudomonadota; class Gammaproteobacteria; order Alteromonadales; family Ferrimonadaceae; genus Ferrimonas; species Ferrimonas sp. Next base: position 171,123 of record NZ_JBLXDO010000002.1, read on the forward strand.
ACCCTGCCGAGAGAAAGCCTGGGAAGAACCCGCTTCGGCGTCACGGTATGCACATGATTGAGGGAAAGGAGTAACCACAGATGGATAAATCAAACACTCCGCTTTGCGAGGAGCAATGGAGCGAACAGGAGGGCGGTCAGGGTATTCAGGCCCAGCCCTCTAAAGGCCCCAAGGCGTTGCCGGTTCCGGTCAGCGCACTCCTGGTTGCCGCCAACCTGACCGATCAGATGTCCCTGGTTGAGGTGCTGCGTTCGACCCCCAACCTGAACCTGGACTCCTTTCCCATCAACCAGATCAACCGGGAGATGCTGGACAGTACCCAATTGCTGATCCTGCTGGTGCCCAATAATGACCGTCAGGCGATCACCCTGATTCAGAACTTCGCCGGCCGCTGCACCAATATGCTGATTCTGGGCAAGGAGGCCTCTCCTGAGGTACTGCGCACCGCCATGCAATCCGGTGCCAATGACTTCATCCCCCTGGAGTCCGACCCGGAAGAGCTGACCAACGCCATCTACAAGGTGGCTGCCCGCATGGCGGAAAACATGGAGCTGGCCCCCACCATCGCCGTGGTCAACGCCAAAGGGGGAGCTGGAGCCAGCTTCCTGGCCTCTTCCATTGCCGATGAACTCTCCCGGCGCGAAAACCAGAAAACCGTCGCCCTGCTTGATGGAGACCACCTCCACGGCAGTCAGATGCTGCTGCTGGACAGCAAACCCCAGTACTACTTTCACGATGCTTTGTCTCAGGTGGAAGAACTGGATGACACCGCCATCACCGGCCTAATGAGTCAACTGGGCAACATCCACCTGCTGCCGGCACTGCCCTTCAGTCAGTTGGACAGCAACTGTTTCCAGTTCCAGAATCTGCCAACTCTGCTGTTCAAGATTCGGACCCACTACAGTTCAGTCACCGTTGACCTGTCCCGGGGGCCGGATCACTGGTCCCTGCCCATCCTCACCGATGCTCAGCATATCCTGCTGGTGATCCAGGACAGCATCGCCTGCCTGAGGGACGCCGCGGCGGCCATCCGCTTCTTCACCGTGCAGTTGGGCATACCCAAGGAGCAAATTCACATCGTATTCAACCGCTATGTCGCCTCGAAGAGTCAGCTCACTATCGCCGATGTGAAAGAGACCGTGGGCATCAACTCCGTCTACACCGTACGCAACGACTTCAAGCGGGTCAGCGTCTGCGTGGATGAGGGCAAGCGCCTCTCGGAGTTTGCCGCCAAAGAGGCGATCACCAAGGACATCAAGGCGATCTGCGACGACCTTCTGCCCGCCAAGGAAGACGACACCAAGGGCAGCCTGTGGGACAAGATCTGGAGACGATAAGCTATGGACGCTACTCAAAACGATAATGACATCAGCAAAAAGTTGCTGACGGAGCAGGAAAACATCATCAAGAAGGAGCTGCATGACCGACTGATGCAGCTGTTGGATGTCTCCCGACTGGAAGCCGTGTCCGAAATAGAGGCCAGGCAGCAGATTGCCAAGATCTGCAACGAGATCCTCTATGAGAATCCCCGCCCCATCAATCTCAGCTCCAGAGAGAAGATCATCAAGCAGATCAACGATGAGGTTATGGGACTGGGGCCACTGGAAACCCTGTTGGAAGACCCCACCATCTCCGACATCCTGATCAACAACTTCAACCACATCTTCGTCGAGCGCTTCGGTAAACTAGAGCAGGTGCCCATGCAGTTCAACGACGACCAGCACCTGCTTAACACCATCGACAAGATCGTTTCGGGCGTGGGTCGCCGGGTGGACGAATCCAGCCCCATGGTGGATGCCCGTCTTAAAGATGGCAGCCGGGTGAATGCCATCATTCCCCCCCTGGCCTTGGACGGCCCCAGCATGTCCATCCGCCGCTTCACCGTTGACAAGCTGACTGCCGAGCAACTGGTTCAGTTTGGCTCCATGACCCAGGCAATGTCCGACGTACTCAATGCGGTGGTCATGGGCAAACTCAATGTGCTGGTCTCAGGAGGTACTGGTAGTGGTAAAACCACCCTGCTCAACATCCTTTCCGGTTACATCCCCTCAGATGAGCGCATCATCACCATCGAGGACTCGGCGGAACTGCAGTTGCAGCAGCCCCACATCGTCCGCCTGGAAACACGCCCCTCCAACCTGGAAGGACGAGGCGAAGTAACCCAGAGAGACCTGGTGAAAAACTCACTAAGGATGCGCCCGGATCGTATCGTCGTGGGTGAGGTGCGAGGCGCCGAAGCCATGGACATGCTCACCGCCATGAACACAGGTCACGAAGGCTCACTGACCACCCTGCACGCCAACTCGGCGCGGGACGCCCTCAGCCGTCTGGAGAACATGGTGTGCATGGCCGGCTTCGACGTACCGGTCAAGAACATCCGCACCCAGATCGCCTCCGCCATCGACCTGGTGGTCCAGCTTGAGCGGCAGGAGGACGGCAAGCGCCGGGTGGTCTCCATCACCGAAATCAACGGTATGGAAGGCGAAGTGATCACCATGTCGGAGATCTTCGGCTTCCAGCGCCAGGGCAGAAACGAAGAAGGACAGATCCTCGGCCAGTACCGAGCCAGCGGCGTGATACCCAATTTCCACGACCAACTGGCAAAGAAAGGGATTGTCCTGCCTTTCGAACTCTTTGGCGTCGACAACAACATGGACATTCTCTAGGAGACGGCCATGAGCATTGAACTAATCTTCCTCGGCTGCGTGTTTGCCGCCGTATTGCTGCTCTCCCAGGCTCTGTTTCTACCTGTGTATCGCCCCCAGCGGGGTGACACCCGGGTGATCAAGGAGCGATTGAAGCAGCTTGCCAAAGAGAAAGGGGACGATGAGGAAAATCTGTCTCTGCTCAGGCGCAACCGATTGCAGAAAACCTCTGCCCTGGGTAGACAACTGGAGAGCTTCTCCTTTATCCAGAACCTCTCCTTCAAGCTGGAACAATCCGGCTCCTCCTACCTCGGGCACCAGTACCTGATCATGGCCCTGTTCACCGCCATGGTGCTCAGTTCCATCTGCTGGATGTTCACCAACGACTGGCTGTTTTGCATCATCACCGCGGTACTGACCATCACCCTGTTCCACATGAAGCTCAACCGAGATTTCGACAAGCGAATGGAGGCCATCGAGACCCAGTTCCCAGAGGCCCTGGACATCCTTCGACGGGGCCTTCAGGCCGGTTACGCCTTCTCCGACTCCATCAAGCTTGTGTACGAAGAGATGGAGGGGCCGCTGGCCTTCGAATTCAGGCTGATGTTTGCAGACATCAACTACGGTAAGGACACCAAACGGGCTCTGCTGCGCTTCATCGAGCGGGTCCCGTCGGTCTCCGCCATGGCCTTCTCCTCGGCGGTACAGGTACAGAAGGAGACCGGTGGCAACCTGGCTGAGAACATGAAGAACCTTTCCCGCATCATCCGTCAGCGATTCACCTTCAAGCGCAAGGTCAAATCCATGTCGGCAGAGGGTCGCATGTCCGCCTGGGTGCTGGTGCTGATGCCCTTGGGGCTGTTTGCCTTCCTGTTCCTGACCTCACCCAGTTACGCCCGGGAGCTGACCGACAGCCCCGATGGCCACAGACTGATGATATATGGTGCCCTCGGCATGCTCCTTGGTACCTACTGGATTGGCCGGTTGATTCGCATCGAGGTGTAACCATGGACTATCTGTTAAGCCTGATTACCGAACTACTCAACGATCCCGCCCAGGCGTTGTACGTAGTCTACGCAATCGCCGCCGTAGCGGGAGTCACCCTGGCATTAGGCATAGGGCAAATTCTCAGCGGACTCTACTCACCCACGCGCAAGCGCCTGGCTCAACTGAAGATGCAAGAGGGGCCCCAGGTCAATGTGGGCCCGGATTTCGATGAGTCCCTGGAGCATGGTCTGTCCAGCAAGAAACGACAAGAGCTGATCGGCCGGTTCGCCTTCGGCAATGAGGAGACCCGTAAGCGCCTTATCCACTCTGGCTTCCACTCCAACAGTGCACTGGCCATCTTCAACGGCTGTCGCATCCTGCTGTTTGTGGGCGCGGCCATTGGCTCTCTCTATCTGCTCAAGGCATTTCCCGACACCTCCAATACCATCCTGTTTTACGGCATAGCCGTGATGATGGGGATAGCTTTTTTGCTGCCGTCCATGGCCCTGGACCATTTGGCCAATCGACGGATGCGCAAGCTCAAACAGGGATTTCCTGATGCATTGGATCTGCTGGTGGTATGTTGTGAGGCAGGACTGGGACTGCTGGCCGCCCTCAACCGGGTCGCCACCGAGATTCGACTGAGTCATTTCCAGCTATCCGAAGAGCTGCACCTGGTGTGCCAGAAATGTCGCGCCGGACTGCCCATGAACGTTGCCCTGCAGGAGTTTGCCGAGCGCACCGGCCTGGAAGACATTCAGGGGCTCAACGGCTCCATAACCCAGAGTATGCGCCTGGGTACAGGTATTGCTGAAACATTAAGGGTTTACTCAGAGGAGTATCGCGAGAAACGGATTCAGGCTGCGGAAGAGATGGCCGGAAAACTTGGGGTCAAGATGATGTTCCCCATGATCTTCTGTATCTGGCCCTCCTTCTTCATCGTGGCCATCGGTCCGGCGATGCTCAAGTTGGCTGAGGTTTGGGATGTGGCTTTCTAGACAAGGACGCACTATGAAAAGAAGAACACTGATACCCGTAATCACTCTGGTGCTCACCCTGAGCGGGTGTGCCACCGCGCCCAAGCAGACGGCGCCGCCTCAGGCCAATCCGGCAGAGCTGGTGGCCAAGGCCGAGAAAGCCGTCAGTCGAGGCCAGCTGGACAATGCCCTCTCCCACTACCTTCAGGCGCTGGAACAGAAACCCGGTGACCCCGACATCCTGATGGAGATTGGCGAAATCCAGACTCAGTTGGGTCACACCGAGTATGCCCTGAAAGCCTTCACCGACGTATTGGAGCAGCAACCGGACAACGTTGAGGCCCTGACCTCCCTGGGACTGCATAAGCTGAATATGGGAGAGAACATGCAGGCGCAGATCTATCTCAACAAGGCCGCAGACCTGGATCAACTCAGAATACTGACTCTGAGCGCACAGGTGGTGGTGGGTGAAAATTCCCCTTTGCAACCGCTGGATGCAAGCTCACCACTTCGCTGCTACAACGCCCTGGGCATCTTGAAGGATCTCGGCGGCGAGTATGCCGATGCGCGGGAGTATTATCGGCTGGTGCTCTCCCGGGCGCCCTCTGCCGCCAATGTCCTGACCAACATCGGCTACTCCTACTACCTGGACGGCAACCTTCGCCAGGCGGAGATCTACCTGAGACAGGCGGTCCAGAAACAGCCTGATTTCAAGCGCGCCTGGAACAACCTGGGACTGGTGTACGCCCGCATGAAGCACTACAAACGCGCCCTGGTGGCACTGAAGCAGGTGATGCCCGAAGCCGATGCCCTCAACGATCTCGGCTACTTCGCCATGCTGGAAGGACGCTATGGTGATGCCCAGGAGCTGTTCTGGAAGGCGATTGACGCCTCCCCCACCTACTTTGCCAAGGCGCAGGACAACCTGGAGAAGCTTCAGGAACTTCAGGGGAAAGCCACCGCCGGTGCCAACCATTACCGGCCGGTCAACCTGCTGCTGGAAGCCGAATACAAGGCGAAGATCAGCGCCGAACCTATCTCTTCCACCTCGAAAAAATAGCCCTATGCCCCCGGCAAACTGTCCGGGGGCTGACCCACATTCACTTTTCTTCAACAGGGTGGGATCTACCCCTTTACTCAGCCATAAGTAGCACTGATAATCAGGATGATTTTCACAATAAGGAAGGATATGGCTATGTGGTACATGATCTACTCCGAGGACGTTGAGAACAGCCTCCCACTGCGCAGAGAGGCTCGTCCAGCGCACCTGGCCCGACTGCAGCAACTGAAAGAGGAAGGCCGCCTGTTTGCTGCCGGTCCCCTGCCAGCCGTTGACGCGGAAGATCCAGGCGAAGCAGGTTTCACCGGTTCCCTGGTAATCGCCGACTTTGACTCCCTGGAAGCTGCTCAGGCCTGGGCCGACGCCGATCCCTACATCGATGCCGGTGTCTACGCCAAGTCCACCATCAAGCCTTACAAACTGGTACTGCCCTAAACAATCAACAAACGGAATCACCAATGAAGTTCGTGTCATTTAATATCAATGGCATTCGGGCTCGGCTACATCAACTGCAGGCGCTGATCGACACCCATCAACCTGATGTGATCGGTCTGCAGGAGATTAAGGTGGACGACCCCCAATTCCCCCTGGAACAGGTTCAGGAGATGGGGTATCACGTCGTCCACCACGGTCAGAAGGGTCACTATGGAGTGGCCCTTCTTACTCGCACCCCTCCCAGAGAGGTGCAGAAAGGCTGGACCACGGATGACGACGCCGCACAGAAACGGATGATCATGGCCACCGTTGATGGCCCCGACGGAGAATCGATACGGGTGCTCAACGGTTACTTCCCTCAGGGGGAAAATCGCAGCCATGAAACCAAGTTTCCAGCCAAGCAAAAGTTCTACTCCGACCTGATGGATCACCTTGGCCAACACCACACGCCAGATGATAACCTTGTGATTATGGGGGACATTAACATCAGTCCCACGGATCTGGATATCGGCATCGGCGAGGCCAATGCCAAGCGGTGGCTAAAGACCGGAAAGTGTTCCTTTCTTCCAGAAGAAAGAGAATGGTTAAGCAAATTAGTGGGTTGGGGATTAACGGACAGCTTCAGATATCTACATCCTGAAATTGACGACCGTTTCAGTTGGTTTGACTACCGTTCAAGGGGCTTCGATGATAACAGAGGGTTACGCATTGATGTGATCCTTACCAGCGAATCTTTGACGAAAAGGTTAACCCAATCGGACGTGGATTATGATCTGCGAGGCATTGAAAAGCCCTCCGACCACGCGCCCATCTGGACCACCATTAAGTGACAAACCGGCCTCCGGGTGAGATTTTCAAGGAAATATGCGGAATTTAGATTACATAATAACCGCACCTTATGACTCCGTAAGGCCGACAAGTTGACAGTAAAGGCGCGTATACGCGCCTTTACTTAGTTAGTAACTTGTTAAATTTCGTATTGAATCAAGTTTTAATAATGCTTGAACTTCAGCGAAGATGTATGTCAGATCAAATTTTCATTTTTTAAAACTGGCTATCGAACATATCTGCTGATATCAATACGCATGAAACACCCAATTAAACGCGTATTTATTATAAGAACAACGAAGGTTGTCAAAAGAGCATTGAGCAGAGGAAACACATAACAATGGCACAAGCTCAACTTACGAAACTGATGGACGCTGTAGAGATCTTCAGAGATGTGTACTCCGAGATTCCACCCCAGACCTGCTTGATGTTCATGCAGGTGTGTCAGGAAGAAGGGTGCTCTATCAAAGATCTGCAAGAACGTTTCGAAATGTCCCAGGCCAGCGCCAGTCGCAATGCGCGACTGCTGTCCGAGCGGGTACATTCCGGACGCCAGGGATTGGGACTAGTTGAACTCCGTATCGATGAGCAAGACTACCGCATCAAGCGAGCCTTCCTCACCGAGAAAGGAAGGGAGGTGAGAGATCGCTTGTCGGCGGTCGTCTAACTTCACCTCTTTTATAGCGATCAACTTGCCGGGCAACCTTTGTCACCTGGCCCTTCAATGCCACCCTGCGGGGTGGCATTTTAGTTTCGGTCACCTCAGGCGCCACTGGCAGCTTTCTAACGCACTCCTGAGTCAAACCCACCCTTTGCCCTCAAGTCACGCTTAATAGGCCAATACGCACGCTCTTAGCTGGAAAATGCTAAAGTAATAATCAGGTAGGGAAAACCCAACCTGCGCCGGGCCACACTAAGGGCTCTGCTCCAAGGTTTGTCCTGGCGACTCATGCCTCAAGAGACAAGGAGCGACGGATGAAAACCAGAACCATAGCGACCGTAACCGGTGCCGACCGCAGCGGACTGCTCAATTTACTGGCCAAGCTTACTCGCCAATTGGACGGCGTCTGGACTGCCAGCAAGGTGATCCACATGGGCGGCCAAACCGCCATCATGCTGGACATCACACTGCCCGACTCCAACATCAAGGAGCTGAAGGAACGTTTTGAAGCGGTCCACCGACTCCACTGCGTCTTCAACGATCCTCCGCAAGAAACTCCCCATGAGTACCTGCTGGCCCTGCATGTGGATGCCGACGACAGGGTGGGCCTGATCCGGGACATCACCGCCGCTGTGCACGAAATGGACATCGACATCACCAGCTTCAACAGCGTTCGCCTGGCCGCCGGAGGCCTGGGGCGCACCGTGTTTACCGCCTCCCTGGAACTGGCTGCCCCCAGCCAGATAGACGCCAAGGTTCTGGTCGACAAGATTGAAAGCCTGGAAGGCAACATCCGCGCCGAGGCAGAAGCCGCCTAACACAGTCAAATCCGCGACAAGCAGGCATAAAAAAACGCAGCCAATGGGCTGCGTTTTTTCGTGTGTCGTGCTGTTACAGCAGGGCAGGTACGCCAGGCAGCATACCAACAGCCAGCATAGCGGCAACACAGATGATGAAGGCGCCGGCAGGAATTACCATGCGGTCCATGAAGGACAGCTTCTTAGCGCGCTCTTTGTCACCGATCAGGCCGTTGTTGTCCAGCAGCATGGTCAGGGCCCAGGCGAATACAGGGTTAACCACGATGGAGGCAAAGATACAGATACCGGCGGACTGAGAGTCCTTGGTGTCTTTAACCATCTGCATGCCAGCTTCCAGCAGAGGCAGGAATACACCTACCAGCAGGGCGATGGACATAACAGGACGCCATACGGTGATGTCCATTGGGTAGCCGATGATGGCAACCACAATACACAGGACACCCAGCAGAATCGCACCAGCGGGGATAGGACGCTTGGCGATGGCCGCAGGGATCATGTAAGTACCCCAGGAGGAGGTGATGTTACCGCCACCGAAGCCAGTACCAACCATCTGACGGATGGAGCAGCAGGTCATGGTGTCATCAACGTCCATCAGTACCTTGTCGGTGCCCTTAGGATAGTTCAGCTCCTGGAAGATACGGTGACCCAGGAAGTCAGGAGACCACATGGCTACCGCCAGGATGGCGAAAGGCAGGGAGGCGATGAAGTGCTGCATGTTAGGCAGACCCAGTTGCCAGCCGGTCTCGGTGGAGCCCCACCAGTACCATGGGTTCAGGTTAGGCAGGCCAGGAGAAGTGACGAACTCCAGATCCAGGCCGGCGCCGAACAGGAAGGCAATCAGTACCGCGGCGATGGAGCACAGAGGAATCGCCAGCCAGCGCTTGCCCAGGCGGGCCAGCACGGAGTAAACAACGATGTTTACCGCCAGGATCATCAGAGCAACGTGGCTCAGGCTGTAGTCCAGGGCGTGCTTGGCCTGCAGACCCTCAGCCCAGGTGAACAGAGAACCGATCTGGCCCATGGAGCCCATGGCCCCCAGGTACACCAGCAGACCGCCGGCAACCCCTTCTCCGGTGAGGTTAACGAGTTTCGACCCCCCCTTGAAGTAACTAAGCAGCAGACCGAAAACACCCAGCAAGATAGCCAGTGCCAGAGGGTGAGCACCCGCCAGAGCAATGGCACCAATCAGAGGGATCATGGGGCCGTGGTTACCGGCCAGGTTCGCTCTGGGGTTCAGGAAACCGGAACCCAGAATACAGAACAGCAGTGCGGGGATCAGCATCTCCACGCGGACCACTTCAATGGCCCACTCGGCGCCCAGGTTTACGTGGTCCCACTTTTCAGTCAGGCCCGAACCCCAGGCGGCCATTACCGCAGAGTACATCACGGTAATACCGATGGTACCGGCGATGGCTGGTACCAGATCTTCCCACTCAAAACGGAAGTCACGACCCGGAAGGTTCAGACCCCAGCGACGTGGCTTCATGATTTGCAGCTCGTGGTCCAGATAGTCTGAACGGCTGTCAAATTCACTGCTAGGCTTGTGCAACTCGCTATAAGTCGAGTTTTCTACGTCCCGCATGCTTATCAACCTCGATTAAAAATCACCTTGGAGCTGTGGTGTAGGCCCGTCGGCCGCCCCCACATTGTTTTCGCCTTACCCCGATGCCAAGGAGCAAATTGGTAAGACCATTTTACTAAAAAGAAATCGGCTGAATTAAACTTCAGCCCCGAATCGATGTCAAACTACGAAACGTTAGCCCGATCACAAGAATAGTGACGCTGCTTCAGTTCGTTTTTTAACAAATCAGATAAGTGCTGGTTATAAAAGATAAAATTGGCTTATTGGCGCATTTTAGCTGCCGTGCTCAATTAATTGATCTTGAACAATATTGAGCGAGATTTCCCAATTCGGTGATATTGGAATAATCCTTAACAATCTGTTGACCAGTAATAACCATAGACCATGGTCCGGTAACATCATGAACCAGCTGATCCCAGATGTGAACTGAGCCCAAAAAAGCCGGCACTGATGCCGGCTTTCATTATTTAACAGAGCGTTGACCCTGGCGTCATTGCACCTATCGGGGCTCTAACCTTTGCTGGACAGCTTCAATCGCCCCACCACTCCCTGGGCCAGGACAAAGGCCAGCAGAGAGATCACCAATGCCGGCACTATGGCGTGCAGGGTCAGCAGCTTGATCTTCAAAAAGGTCAGCGGCAGATAGGTCGCCAGTCCCGCCACCATGGCCGCCAGCGCCGCCTCGCCCTTGGCCTGCTTCCAGAACAGCCCCAGCACCAGGGGCCAGAGGAACACCACCTGCAAGGCGCCAAAGGCCGCCATATTCAGCCAGATGATCATCTGCGGCGGGTCCAGGGCCATCAGGGTACAGGCCAGGGCCACCCCAAATGTGGTCAGCCTGGTCAGCCACTTCATCTGTGTCTGGGTCAGGCTGCGCCCCTGCATCGCCAGATCGCGAACCAGGGTAGAGGTGGTCTGCAGCAACATGGAGTCCACCGAGGACATCACCGCCGCCACCGGCGCCGCCAGCATCAGTCCTGCCATCCAGGCGGGGAACAGTTGCACCATCAGAGTGGGGATGATCTCGTCCGGGCTGCTTAGCTCAGGCACCAGGGGGCGCCCCAGGGCCCCGGCCAGGTGAGGCATCAGGGTCACCAGGGCGGTCACCAGGGTGCCCAGCACCATAGCCCGGGCGATCGCCTGTCCATCCCGGGCGGCCATCACCCGAATCACCGTGTGGGGCAGACCTATGGTGCCAAAGCACACCAGCACCCAGAAGGAGAACAGGAAGGGCCAGGAGATAAAACCATCGGGGCCATGGGGGGCGATCAACCCGGGATCAATCTGGGCCATCTGCTCGGTCAGGTTGGTCATGCCGCCCCCCTGCCCCAGCACACCGATGAGTAACGCGAACATCCCCACCAGCATCACCAGCCCCTGAATGGCGTCGGTGTAGCTGACCGCCCGAAACCCGCCCCACAGGGTGTAGATCACCACGGTAGAGACAAAGAGTAATAAGGAGGTGGTATAGGGGATCTCTGCCACCACACTGAGCAGACGCGCCCCGCTGGTGAACTGCACCACGATCATTCCCAGGAAGCCCGCCACCAGGCTGGCACCGGACAACCAGAGTAACCAGCGGTTCTGATACCGGTTTCTAAGTATATCCAGAATGGTTACCGCGCCCGTTTCACGGGCCAGGTGCCACAATCTGGGACCCAGGACACCTAAGGTCAATAAAGCCACTGGGACCTGGATCACGGCCAGGAGCACCCACCCTAGGCCAAACTTGTAGGCGGCACCAGGCCCTCCTATATAGGAACTGGCACTGGTATAGGTGGCCACCAGGGAGAGAGCGAGGATCCCGCCCCCCATGAACTGTCCCCCGAGGAAGTGGCTGCGGGAGAACTCCTGGCCCGTGTTGGCACGGCGCGCTGCCAGGCGCGAAACCAGCAGGGTCGCGGCCAGATAGGCCAAAATGGCAATCAATATGGGGTTCACGTCAGCGGCGCCTCAACAACATCATATAGGCCGCCAGCACCAGCCCGAAGGGGGCCATCAGGCAGGAGAACCAGAACCACAGCGGCAGGCCCCAGAACCGGCCTGCCCCTTCAAGAAGCAGGGGCCCGCTCAGCCAGAGCAGCACATAGGCCAGGGTCAATCCCAGGGCCTTGGCGGTCAGATGATCAGGTAATTGTTTATTTTTCAATGATCTGTCCTTGGGAGACCTATCCCTATACGCAGTTATACAGGGGATAATGCCTCATCAACAGGGGGGATTTCCATTTGCGGTGAAACTCGGGAAAACCTCGAAAAAGAAGGGGGTCACTCTACCCCTTTATGCCGCAATAATACAAAACTCCAAAGTGTTAACCAACCACAAACAGAACCGCCAAAACTGCGATTATTTGTCGAACATCACGAGATCCAGATCACAAAAAACCAGCGAAAAATCCCGATCAGGTTCGCGCGCGCTTTCCAGATTATGAGCACCTTCACAAAGCTGTTCACGATTAGCCCGAAAAGTTGGCAAGGGAGCTACGCTTTGGAACAATGGTAAAACCAATTGGCTGAATCGCTTTCAAGCGTCTGGGAAACAGGCGGTTTGAACTTCGTTACCAGGAGTGTGACGGACAGAGCAATCTGGCGATGGAGTGGCAGCGGCACAGTCTGCAACTACCTATACTTAGGGACAAGCTATATTGGGTACCACCCATACCTTTGTGCCCAAAGAGGGTGGTCAGTAAGCCAGAAGAGATTTGCATTTTTGCAACCGGTCCTGCCCCTGGATGACCAAGAGCAGAACCGTAAAATCGCTTCGTCATAGAAGGGACATCCCGACGTGCCGTCGATGACGAAACGTATCATCTTTACTATGTTAAAGGTTAAACACTATGACAGAGAAAACGACTCAGTTTGCAAAGGCTTGGGAAGGCTTTGCGGCAGGTGACTGGAAATCCGAAGTTAACGTTCGTGACTTCATCCAGAAGAACTACACCCCCTATGAAGGCGACGAGTCCTTTCTAGCCGGTGCTACCAAGGCCACCGACGACCTGTGGGCCAAGGTAATGGAAGGCATCCGCATCGAGAACTCCACTCACGCGCCTGTTGACTTCGACACCTCCAAGATCTCCACCATCACCTCTCACGACGCCGGTTACATCAACAAGGATCTGGAAAAGATCGTTGGTCTGCAAACCGAAGCTCCTCTGAAGCGTGCCATCATCCCTAACGGCGGTATCCGCATGGTTGAGGGTTCCTGCAAGGCCTACGGCCGTGAGCTGGATCCTATGACCAAGGAGATCTACACCGACTACCGTAAGACCCACAACGCTGGCGTTTTCGATGTTTACACCCCAGACATCCTGCGTTGCCGTAAGTCCGGTGTGATCACCGGTCTGCCAGATGCCTACGGCCGTGGCCGTATCATCGGTGACTACCGTCGTGTTGCCCTGTACGGTATCGACTTCCTGATGCAGGACAAGCTGAACCAGTTCCACAGCCTGCAGGACGACCTGGAGAACGGTAACGGTCTGGAAGACGTACTGCGTCTGCGCGAAGAGATCGCCGAACAGCACCGCTCCCTGGGCCAGATGAAAGAGATGGCTGCTAAGTACGGCTTCGACATCTCCAAGCCTGCTGAAACTGCTCAAGAAGCTATCCAGTGGACCTACTTCGCCTACCTGGCTGCCATTAAGTCTCAGAACGGCGCTGCCATGTCTCTGGGCCGTACCTCCACCTTCCTCGACATCTACGTTGAGCGTGACCTGAAGAACGGTGTTATCACCGAAGAGCAGGCCCAGGAGATGCTGGACCACTTCGTAATGAAGCTGCGTATGGTTCGCTTCCTGCGTACCCCTGAGTACGATCAGCTGTTCTCCGGCGACCCAATCTGGGCCACCGAGTCCATGGCTGGTATGAGCCAAGACGGCCGCACTCTGGTAACCAAGAGCTGCTTCCGCTTCCTGAACACCCTGTACACCATGGGTCCAAGCCCAGAGCCGAACATCACCGTTCTGTGGTCTGACAGCCTGCCAGAAGGCTTCAAGAAGTACTGTGCGAAAGTATCCATCGATACTTCCTCCATCCAGTACGAGAACGATGACCTGATGCGTAAGGACTTCGACTCCGACGATTACGCCATCGCTTGCTGTGTATCCCCACAGGTTCTGGGTAAGCACATGCAGTTCTTCGGCGCTCGTGCCAACCTGGCCAAGACCATGCTGTACGCCATCAACGGTGGTATGGATGAGCTGTCCAAGACTCAGATGGGTCCAAAGATGGAGCCTATCACTGACGAAGTTCTGGACTACGACACTGTTTACGCCAAGCTGGACACCTTCATGGACTGGCTGGCCAAGCAGTACGTCACCGCTCTGAACTGCATCCACTACATGCACGACAAGTACTCCTACGAGGCTTCTCTGCTGGCTCTGATGGATCGCGACGTTGAGCGCACCATGGCTTGCGGTATCGCTGGTCTGTCCATCACCGCTGACTCCCTGTCTGCTATTAAGTACGCCAAGGTGAAAGCAGTACGTGACGAAGACGGTATTGCTACCGACTTCGAGATCGAGGGTGACTATCCTAAGTTCGGTAACAACGACCCACGCGTAGACGAAATCGCCTGCGAGCTGGTTGAGAGCTTCATGCAGAAGATCCGCGCTCTGACCACTTACCGTAACTCCACTCCTACTCAGTCCATCCTGACCATTACCTCTAACGTGGTATACGGTAAGAAGACTGGTAACACCCCTGACGGTCGTCGTACTGGTCAGCCTTTCGCGCCTGGTGCTAACCCAATGCACGGCCGTGATGAGTCTGGTGCTGTTGCGTCCCTGACCTCCGTTGCCAAACTGCCCTTCGCCCACGCGAAAGATGGTATCTCCTATACCTTCTCCATCGTACCTGGCGCCCTGGGTAAGGACGAAGACGGTCGTCGTGCTAACCTGGCTGCCCTGATGGACGGCTACTTCAAGAACACTCAAGTTCGCGAAGGCGGTCAGCACCTGAACGTTAACGTGATGAACCGCGAGATGCTGCTGGATGCCGTTGAGAATCCAGAGAAGTATCCTCAGCTGACCATCCGCGTTTCCGGTTACGCCGTACGCTTCAACGCTCTGACCAAAGAGCAGCAGCAGGACGTAATCACCCGTACCTTCACCGAAACCATGTAAGGTGAACTAACCACGGGTTAAGATAGAGGCTCTGTCACTGACAGGGCCTCTTTTACTTTTTTTCAGCCAAAACCTGGCTGCACTTCGGAGAGACAATGAGCGTAGAAGGTCGTATTCATTCCTGGGAATCCTGTGGCACCGTAGACGGTCCAGGGATTCGCTTTATCGTGTTTATGCAGGGATGCCTGATGCGCTGCAAGTATTGCCACAACCGGGACACATGGGATCTGAATGACGGTAAGGTTGTTACCGTTGACGAGGTCATGGACCAGGTTGACTCCTACCGCTACTTCTTTGAAGCCAGCGGAGGCGGCGTAACCGCCAGTGGCGGTGAAGCCATATTGCAGCCCGAGTTCGTCGCCGAACTCTTCCGTCGCTGCAAAGAGCACGAAATCGACACCTGTCTGGACACCAACGGCATGGTGCGTCACTACACGCCCGCCATCGATGCCCTGCTGGACAACACGGATCTGGTGATGCTGGATCTGAAACAGATTAAGGATGATGTGCACCGCAACCTGGTGGGCGTCTCCAACAAGCGCCCCCTGCAGTTTGCCGAGTACCTCGCCAAGCGCAATCAGCGCACCTGGATCCGCTACGTAGTGGTTCCCGGCTACACCGACGACAACGAATCCGCCCAGGAGCTGGCGGAGTTCGTAGCGGCCAAGCTGCCCAACGTCGAACTGGTGGAACTGCTGCCCTACCACGAACTGGGCAAGCACAAATGGACCGCCCTCGGTGAAGAGTATGAGCTGGACGGCGTCAAGCCCCCCAGCGGCGAGACCATGGAGCGTATCAAGGGGATCTTCGAATCTCAGGGCCTCAAAGTTAAGTACTGAGCCCAACACGCAAAAAAGGGAGCCAAACGGCTCCCTTCTCTTTTTCCGGCTCCCAGATTACGACTAGGATTTTGTCGCCTGCTTGGCCGCCCACACCTTGCTGCCTACCATCAGCACCGCACAGCAGGCGATGGAGGCGATCAGCCACTGGAAGCTGTTGACGCTGGCCACCGAGGCCACCTGCCCCTTGAGCGCGCCACTGAGCAGTGCCGAGGTGATCTGCCCGCTGGCGCCCAGCCCCTGAGACAGGCTGTGAGAGTAGTGGTGGAAGGTGTCACTGGCCGGGTTGAAGTAACTGCCCAGCACCGAGGTGGCATTGGCCGCCTCCAGGGTCTTCAGCCTGGAGAACTCGGCGATGGAGAGCATCGACCCCAGGGTGCGGAACAGATAGAACCAGGCCACCCCCTGCAGCAGGTGCGCCCTCGGCAGGCTGCGCAGGATGTGAATCACCACGGTGACATTAAGAATGCCCACCGCCAGCCCCTTCAGCAGCATGGCGGGCCACAGGTCACTCAGGCCACTGTCGCCGCTGCTTGAGGTCATCAGCACACAGGCGATCACCATCATCAGCACTCCCAGGGGCACCACCTTGTCCGGCTGACCGCCGGGGAAGTAGGTCACCCTGACCGCCACCAGCGCCCCCAACAGCATGCCGCCGAAGCTTACCAGTTCCAGCTGTCCCAACTGGGCATGACTGTAGCCCAAAGTGCCGGTAACAAAGCCGGAGGTGAGCATGGTGGCGCCCATCACCGCAAAGCCGGCCACCGCCGCATTGACCATCCCCACCCGGGCCGAGGGCAATGCCAGCACCTGGGGCTCCAGCAAAGTTCCCCTGCCCCAGCCTCGCCGTATGGCCACCACAGCCAACGCCCCAAGAGGCAGCGTCAGCGCCGCCAGGTCGGTAATCTGCGGATCATCAAACCAGTTGTACCTCTCGCCTTTCAGCAGCAGCAACGTCACTGCGGTCAGGACTGCGCCAAGCAGCCCAGCCTGAACCCAGTTGAACCTGTGGCGCTCAGCCTGCTCCGGCCAGGGCCAGGGGCCAAACCGAACCCAGTAAAGCAGCGCCAGATAGGGGATAAGCTGCAGGGCAAAGGCCCAGTGCCACAGGCCCGCTTCCGCCAACTGCCCCATCAGCAAGGGGTAGAGCCCCAGGGGAGCCAGCACCACCACCAGAGACATCACCGCCTGTACCACGGAGATGGCGCTGAAATTCAGGCTGCCCAGCACCACCCGATGAGCCAGCAGCAGCATGGCACTGGCGCAGACCCCATGGAGAAACCAGGCGGGCCAGTGCCACTGGGTTGGCGCCAGCAGGGTCGCCAGGGTGGCCATCGCGCCCACCAGGGCTGCGCCGCGCAGCAGTTGACGACTGCCCCACTGGCGGGCCAGCCAGGCGCTCAGAGGCAGAGACAGGATCTGCCCCAGCATATAGAGCAGGTTCAGCCAACTGGCCTCATCCGCCGACAAGCCCAGGGCCGCGGCAATCTCGCCACTGCCGGCGGAATAGATGCCTGAGCTCAGCCCCTGAGGCAGCAGCAGCAGTATCGCCAGCAGCAGGGTGGGCAGCGGACGCACCGTCATCAGCCCTGCCCCCGGGTATCCACCTCAACCACCGCCGACAGGCCAGGTACCACCCGGCCCTTCAGCGCCTGGGGCAGCTCCAGCACGATCTTCACCGGCACCCGCTGCACCACCTTGACGAAGTTGCCGGTGGCATTGTCCGGCGGCAGCAGGCTGAACTGGGCGCCGGTGGCCGGCGACACGCTCTCGACCCGGCCATTGAGGGGCTGCTCAGGGAAGCTGTCCAGAACCACGGTCACCGGCTGGTCCGGCAGCATCTGGGTCAGCTGTCCCTCCTTGAAGTTGGCGTCGACCCAGAGGTTGTCCGTGGGCACGATAGAGAGCAATGGCGTACCAGGAGCCACCAGCTGACCGACCCGCACCCCACGGTTGCCCACCACACCGGAAACCGCGGCGCGAATCTGGGTGTCCTCCAGCGCCAGCTCCGCCAGGGTCAGGGCCGCCCTGGCCTGCTCCGCCTTGGCTTCCAGCTGCTTCAGGCCGCTGCGGGCCGAGGCCAGCCCCTGACGGGCCCCCTCCAACTTGAGTTCGGCGCTCTGCTCACTGAGCCGGGCCAGTTCCATTCGGGTCTTCTGGGCATCGTGCACCGACGCCGAGGTCAGGTTACGCCCCAGCAGCTCTGACTGACGCTGCCACTCCAGTTTCTGCAGCTCGGCGTCGGTGTGGGCCGACTCGATGCCGGTGGCCGCCTGGTCCACCGCATTTTGCTGGATCTGCACCTGCTGGCGGGCACTCTCTACCGCCGCCAGGGCTTCGGCCAGTGCGCCCTTGGCCTGATCACGACGCGCCAGGTAATCCCGGTTGTCCAGCTCGGCCAGCAAGGCGCCCTGCTCCACCCACTGGTTATCGTCCACATTCAGCCGGGTGACCACACCGCCCACCTCGGCGCTGATCTGGGTGATCTCGCCCTGCACATAGGCGTTGTCCGTCTTCTCCACGCCAGATTGAGGTGCCAGATAGAGATAGAACCCGGACAGTGCTGCCACCATGACTCCCGCCAAAATCGCTGGTTTTAACTTGCCGCTCATAGAAACACCCTTGCTCATTGCCGGTTCAGGAGATCAACGCTCACCCGCGCGAAGCCCTTTCGAGCCCTGTGGTGGCGTGATCTTCCTCAACACAAAAGATACTGTACTGTACAGTATCATAATGAGTCAGTATGATGTTTGGCAAGAGATCACCGCATAAAACTGTACTAAGGAGTACACATGCGCCCCTCAAGTCTTAAGAAACGTCAGAAGTATCTGGAGGTTGCTACCGAGCTGTTTTTGGAGCACGGCTTCGAGGGAACCGGTCTGGATCAGCTGATTGCCCAATGTGGCGGCTCCAAGCTCACCCTGTACAACTACTTTGGTGATAAGCGCGGCTTGTTGAAAGAGGTGGTCACCGGCGTTACCGAGACTCTGCATCAACATCTGGTGTTCGATGCCGACGACACCGCCTCCACCGAGATGCAGCTGCGAGAGTTTGCCAAGCGCTACGCCAACTTCATCTATCATCCCCGATTCATGAACCTGTTCCGCCTGGTGATGGAGCGCAGCGATCAGGACCCGGAACTGGCGGCCCACTTCCTGGAGCGGGGCCCCAAATACGCTCTGCAGGTACTGGAGCAGTTCCTGGCAGCCCGGGTCGACCGGGGGGAGCTGAAGCTGGACGATCCCCACATGGCCAGTGAACACCTGCTGGGTGCCCTGCGCAGCTCCCGCTACTTCGAAGCCCTGCTGACCCGCACGCCCCTGGCAGAGGAGGAGCTCAACCAGTACGCCGATCGTGCCGTCACCACCTTCCTTAAGGGAGCAGGCTAAACGGACCACGGAGGAAAGCGTTAGCTCAATGGGTTACCCTTAATTAAGGAATAAGGAGACGCGCCATTGATGACTGAACTGCCCACCCCCACCGAAGGACTGGCCTGGATAATCTGGATCTGGCTGATGATCCACTGCATTCGCCAGGGTGGACTGTGGCAGTCGATGCGCCAACACAGCTACCTGCTGCACCTGACCCTGGGCACCATAGTGGGACTGGCCGCCCTATGGCGATTGCGCGCCGGGATCTACGAAGGACTGGAGCTTCACTTCGTCGCCCTGACCGTCACCACCCTCATCTTTGGCTGGCGCAACGCCCTGCTGGTGGGCAGCGCCGCCATGCTGATACTGATGCTGTTTGGGGTCGAGCAATGGCAACAGGCCGGTGTCATCGCCCTGCTCGGCATCACCGCCCCGGTGCTGCTGAGTTTCGCCATCCTTACCCTGAGCCACAACACCCTGCCCCGCAACCTGTGGATCTACATCTTCGTCGACGGCTTCCTCAATGGCATCCTCTGCTTCATGGCCCGCACCCTGTTGCTGGCCCTGTGGTACAGCGGTGAGTATGACTGGACCGTCATCCGGGACAACTACCTGATCCTGATGCCGCTGTTCTTCTTCCCCGAGGCGATGCTCAACGGCTTCAGTACCACCCTGCTGGTGGTGCACAAGCCCCACTGGCTGGCCACCTGGCGCGAGGAGCAGTACCTGAAATAGCGGTCTCTGAGACCAGCCCCATCTGACGGACACAAAAAAGCCGCCCATCACAAGCGGCTTCCTAATGCAGCACCGGAGCTAGGCGGCAATCAACTCGGCCACCCTCAGGGTCTGCCCGGTCATGGTGCCGTTCAGCGCTGCCAGGTACACCTCGGCGGTCTGGTCGGCGCTAAAGGCGTCCTCATTACTCATCCCCATCATCGCCAGGGTCTCCTCCACGAAGCTGGGGCAGACCACATTCACCCGCAACTGAGGCAGCTCCAGGGCCACCGCCCGGGCGAAGCTTTCCAGGGCGCCATTGGCCATGGCCACACAGGCACTGCCGGGCACCGGGTTCTGGGAAACAAACCCCGACGTCAGGGTGATGGAACCACCGGGTCTCAGGTAGCGGCGGCCAAGACGCACCAGGTTCACCTGGCCCATCAGCTTGTTGTCCAGGGTCTGCTGGTAATCCGCCTGGGTCAGGTGCTCGAAGGGACCGAAGCTGGAGAGGCCGGCGGCACAGATGATCGCATCCAGATCGCCGGTATGTTCAAACAGGCTGTGCAGCGAGTCGAGGTCGCTGAGATCGCACTGAAGGTCGCCATGACTGAAGCCGGCGGTAATCAGGGTATGGCTGTGCTTCAGGCGGTCTGCCACGGCACTGCCGATGGTGCCGCTTGCTCCCACAATGAGAATTTTCATCGGAAATCCTGCTGTTTTTGCTGTTATTTTTGGTCGCCACTCGTCCTATAAACGCCCTGTGGCTTAGCAAAAGCATCCGTGATGGGAAGCATTCTCGCCCAAACCTTTCCCTAACACAATAGGGCCACACTTGTCATACCCCTAGGGATAATGTCGTTACTTACTGATAAATAAATCAAAAAAAACGGCCATGAGGCCGCCATTTTCGCTGAACATGATTTACAGGTAATCGGGCACATCCAGGGTCTCGCCGGACATCTTTCCCTCCAGGGCGGCGATGTAAGCCTTGGCGGTATCCTGGGCAGACACCCCTTGGCTGCTGTCCATGCCCATCATCTCCATGGTCTCCTTAACGAATGCCGGTGCCACGGCATTAACGCGAATCTTGGGCAGCTCCATCGCCGCCGCCTTGACGAAGCTCTCCAGGGCGCCATTGACCATGGAGATGGACGCAGTGCCGGGGAAGGGCTGGCGAGACAATACGCCGGAAGTCAGGCTGATGGAGCCACCGTCGTTCAGGTACTCGGCGCCGTAGCGCACCAGGTTCACCTGGCCCATCAGCTTGTTCTCCAGAGCCAGGGCGTAATCCGCATCGCTCTGCTCAGCCAGGGGACCAAATGCGGCCACACCGGCGGCGCTGATGATGGCGTCCACCTTGCCGACCTGGGCCAGCATCGCCTGGATGGACTCCAGACTCCCCAGGTCCACCTGCACATCGCCTCCCTTGTGGTTTGCGCTGATGACCTCATGCTTACCTTCCAGGTGAGCCGCAATGCCTTTACCAATGGTGCCGCTGGCACCGATCAACAAGATTTTCATAACTCTGCTCCTTCACTGTATCTCTGTGTTGGATTCAGCATAGGCCCTCGCTTAAAATAGAAAAATAACCTCAAAATGAAATCAATTTTCTCATGGAAAGAAAAATAGATCTGATCAAAGCGATGCGCACCTTCCTGGTGGTGGTGGACCAGATGAGCTTCTCCGGCGCCGCCCGTCAGCTCAACATCGTGGTCTCGGCGGTCAGCCGCCAGGTCTCCGACCTTGAGAAACACTTCGACTGCACCCTGCTCTACCGCACCACCCGCGCCATGCAGCTGACCCCTGAGGGCCGCTTCTACCAGGAGGAGTTCAAAGGGGTACTGGACCGGCTCGATGCCCTGGAGTCCACCACCCAGGCCCGCCGCCAGGTGATTGGCGGCCACCTGCGCATCACCAGCGCCTACAACATCGATCAGTTGGGGATTCAGAACCACATCGCCGACTTCCTCAAACAACACCCGAACGTGCGCCTCTCCTGGGTGATGGTCAACCGCTACGTCAACCTGATTGAGGAGGGGTTCGACCTGGCCCTGCGGGTGGGCCAGCTGCCGGACTCCAGCTTCATCGCCCGCGACTACCACACCATCGGGGTGCGTTTCGTCGCCAGCCCAGGCTATCTGGCCGAACACGGCACCCCCAGCCACCCCAAGGAGCTGGTGAATCACAAGATGCTCATCGACGGCTCCAACCGCCAACCGGGACGGGTGCGCTACTTAGACAATGGCAAAGAGCAGCAGCTGAGCGTTCAGGGACAGATAGAGGTCAATCAGGGACCGGTGCTGGGACAACTGGCCGCCGCTGGCCTGGGCATCGCCCAACTGCCGGACTTCATGGTGGAGGACGCCCTCCAGCGGGGCGAGCTGGTGTCCATCATGGAAAACTATTGCCTGCCCAGAATTCAGGTTTCTCTGGTGTACCCGGCCAGTAAGCTCACCGACCCCACCCTGCGCGCCTTCATTGACCACCTTCTGGCCGCGCAAGGGCACCCCTAGCTCTGGGAGAACTTAAGCCCGACAAGGGCACCGACGCTTCCCGGCGTATCGGTTTAATCAGCCTTATATTTCGGGAATAGTCCGGCAATTGGACGATTCCCAAGCCAACGCTGCTCTGACCAGGTAATGTTCGGGCTTTGCCAGCTTATATCCGTGTCAGGCAGGGACGTGCCGTAATCCGTTTTAAGCCCCATCTTAAGCTGCCGTTGACTTGGCTAAAATCCCGGCGCAACATACTGGAAAGCTATCAAAATTAATAATGCTTATTGCGCCAATCAATTGAATATAAAAACAAAATCAACAGACATTAGGCTCGTCATGCCAGGCTTGGACACAGCCGCGTCACAGGGCTCCTCATTGCGACTGCCGATGAAAACATGGTTCACTTCGCTCACATTTTCCAGGGTAGAACCATGTCTAAAATCAGTCATCAATCCAAGTGGTGGTTCAGCCACTGGAGCATCAAGACAAAAATATCATTACTTTTTGTTTTAATTGGTGTTTTGCCAACTGTACTCAACACCTCCATTTTCAATCTGCGCGCCAGCAGCGACGTCGAAGACAAGATATTTCGACAACTTGAATCCATAAACGAAATAAAACACGCACAAATAGATAACTTCTTCACCGAGCGCCGCGGTGACATCGAAGTTCTGGCGAACATTATCCCCTTTTTGGATGAGGCGGATTACGACGTATTCTTCCCCAAATACATTGAGCAGTATGGCTACTACGACCTGTTCCTGATCGACCGGGACGGTTTTGTTCATTACACCGTTGCCAAAGAGGCGGACTATCAAACCAACATCCTCAACGGCAGGTACGCCGGCTCCAACCTGGGCTCTCTGGTCTCACGAGTAATGGACAGTGGGCAGTACGGCATCGTGGATTATCGCCCCTATGCACCCAGCAACGACGAACCCGCCGCCTTTATCGCCCTGCCCGTGCAAAACGGCGACATGGTGGTTGCCCTGCAGATCTCCCAACAAGGTATCCAGCGCATCATGTCGGTACGCGATGGCATGGGCGAAACCGGTGAGAGCTACCTCGTCGGCAGTGACAAGCGCATGCGCTCCGATTCCTACCTGGATCCGGCCGGACGCTCCATCAAAGCAAGCTTTGCCGGTACCGTGGCCAAAAACGGCGTCGACACCAGCGCCGTGCAGCGCGCGTTGAATGGCGAAAGTGGCGTTGACCTTATCGTGGATTACAACGGGAATGAGGTGCTGTCCGCCTATGCGCCGGTCAGGATCGGCGACTTTACCTGGGTCATCCTCAGCGAAATAGACGCCAAAGAGGCCTTCGCCTCCATCGAGCAGACCACCTACATCTCGGTCATCCTCATTACCGTGTCGTCGCTGGTGATTGCGCTGATCGGGTTACTGATCTCCAGCAAACTGGCCGCGCCAATCATCGCCGCTTCCACGCTGGCCGAGAAGGTGGCCGAGGGCAAGCTAACCGACAACATCGAGGTTACTGCCCACGATGAGGTTGGCCAGTTGCAGCGAGCCCTGGTCAAGATGGTGGAGAACCTGCGTACCATGGTCAGCCAACTGACCGACATATCCATCCAGCAGGGCACCACCGCCGACGAGTTGGCGGCCGTCACCGAGCAAACCAGTGCAGCGGTAACCGAACAGCAGGCCCAGACCACCCAGGCGGTGACCGCCACCAACCAGATGAGCGCCACCATCCGCGAGATAGCCTCCACCACCTCAAACGCCTCCACCGTCTGTGAAGAGGTGCTGGCACAAGCCAAGGAGGGGGCAACCCACATCGAAACCACCTACGATGCCCTGGTGGACCTGGGACAAACCACCCAATCGACCGCAGACCAGATCAACAAGTTGCGCCAGGATTCGGACCAGGTGGTGAAAGTACTGGGGGTCATCAAGCAGATTGCCGAACAGACTAACCTGCTGGCCCTGAACGCCGCCATCGAAGCCGCCCGGGCAGGAGAACATGGACGGGGCTTTGCGGTGGTCGCCGACGAGGTGCGCCACCTGGCCCAGTCGACCCAGGCGTCCACCACCGAAATTGAGCAGATCATCGATGCCATCGTCCAGGGCACCAACGGCGCCGTATCGACCATGGAGACCAATGTGGAACAAACCGCCAGGGTCCAGGAGATCGCCAACCAGGCAAACCAGATCAACCAACTGGTGTCCCAGGAGGTCAGCGGCATCAACGACATGGTGATGCAGATTGCCGCAGCCACCGAGGAACAGACCTCCGCCATCGATGAGATCAGCCAGAGCATTGAGTTCATTAATACCGGGGTCACCGAAACGGAGAAGGCCACCCGCAACGTGGCAGATTCGAGTCACGAGCTGTCGCTGATGGCCCACTCGCTGACCACGGAAACCAAGAAGTTCACCTTGTAACTTTCATGTCTGGCCGCAGGCAAGCGCCCGCGGCCGGAACAACGCGTTCCCAACCAAGCGGAGACCAACGGAAGGACTCCGCTTTTTTTAACGTTTCACCGCCCAAAACAGACAGGTAGCCGAGCCCGACGCTACCACCAGTCCCCCGATGCCGCCCGCTTTACCGGCAAAAAATGGTCTCTCAACAGCCAGGCTACGGCGACACCTTCAGGGGATGACCAAAAAATCCTCAAACAAATCAAAAGGGTTTTCAACCGCCGCTAAACCCGGCTAGAATGCAGAGCGTACTCCCTATAGCTCAACAGGATAGAGCAGCCGCCTCCTAAGCGGCCGATCGAGGTTCGAGTCCTCGTGGGGAGGCCACCCCTACAAGCAATTGAAAAGTAAGACCTTATCCACTAAGGACACTTAGTCAAACTACCTCCTAAAAATCACAAAACCTGCCTCGGGTCTCGCTCTGGGTCTCGCTTTGCGGATTTGAGTTTGACCTAGTCTCTCGCATGGGCCACGTAGTTCAAATCACAGCGCCCGATCAATGTAGCGCGTCGGCCAAAATGAGAACTCGCGCCACCTAGATTGAGAAATCTAGAAGGCATCGTTGCCAGTCCTCGATCTTCCAAAAGAGTTCGCATTGCAAACCCCATCCAAGAGAATCGCGCCCCCTAAATAGTGAAACGCCCGCCCACCAAGGGCTCCAGCCTCACTCGACCAATATCCAGTAAGATCCATGAGACCAAATTTCTAAGAATCGTGTGCTCAAAAGGCCACTTCTTCTGCAAAACACTTACTTTGGTATCAGGTGCGTTATCTCACACGTGAAACAGCGCCAACAACAGCTTTTAGATTGCCGTAAAGACAAACCCTGACTGACTCATTTTTATCCACTTAACCATCGGTTTTGTCAGTCATTTTAAGGTCAATCGTATAACTGGAAGATGGCACTTTTCTCTCGATACCACCCTATAGGAGATAAGGCCGCATCAGGATGGCTCTTGTTCTTCATTAGCCAAGTAACTTTTCAATAGGAGTATCAAGATGGACACACTGACCCCCATGCTAATCACTTTAGTCTCAAGCGTATGCCGCATCATCGCGGAGAAACTGGGCAAGCGGGACACCAATCCCAACATCTATATCAACGGCCAAAAGGTGCACATTCATGTGCATTACCACTAGGACACTATCTGGCTGGGCTGGGCATCGCCCAGCCTATCTCGATTATGTAGGTGCTTACAGGCTGCTTCTCTTTGGATAACGTTCTATTAGGTAAAGGCTCCAAGATCAGAGTGGAGTGCACTTGTGGTGAGATTGAATGGGCAGGGCGCCCTTTGGATGCTTGGTACGATTAGCATTTGAAAGACTGACATAAAAAAACCCCGGCTCTCACACCGGGGTTTTCGCCTCTTTAACAAAGAGGCCTCGATCACCTAGTCAACGGCAGATCGAGCAAGCTCATACCTAGCTCGAGGTCACCTTATTGTACATATACTCTTTGTGCAACCCTTTTCGTTGGCATCTTTGACAATACTCAGCCCTTTCAACTGGCTAATCATGCTGCCACACCAAACAACTCGAAAATGCCGAAGGTCAACACCAGCTGTTTACTTTGTCAACTCATAGATTGACATTTATTCCAAATCTCATAGCCCCGCAAAAGCAAAGTCAGTAAACCACTGTTATTAAATGGCATTAGAAACGTAACCATCCCCAAAAAAACAGTTGAAAAATGTCTTGTGACAGATCTATTCTATGCTCCGAGCCAACAAGCTCCCCGAACGAAAAAACCGAAGGTTCTCTCACCCTTCATTCTTTTAACCACAGGCTTCGAGTTGTTCATACCTAGCTCAGCCTGACCAATAGTAAGGTACGACATCCATGATCGATGGTGTAACAGCCCTAAAACTGGGCTCTGGCTGCGTTTTCGTTTATGCCTTAATCAAGAGCTCAAACTTAAATGTAGGAAACATCACTATCAACATTGGAAAGTTCTCTGAAAAATCAAGGAAAGATTAACCCAAAGCCCGGGCACCAGCCCGGGCTTTTTTATGCTTCGACATCCTCCACAGCAGTGCTATTACTTAATCCCTCTTGGGCTTGCAGGTGCTGGTAAGCGGCTTGCCTTGGGGTTAGGTCCTGGTATGCGGGGTCGCTTAGGTTGAGTTGGAATACCCTGATGGTGCGGCCATCGCGGAGCAGGTCGATGGGGGGCAGTTTGTCCTTCACGGCTTGTTCGCTGGCGAAGATGCCTACCTGGTAGGCGCAGGTGTGCTGGCCGCCGGGGATCTCCTGCACCTGGTTCTCGTCGTCCAGGGTCTGGGTCAGGCTGGTAGTGTTATTGGTGTTGAGCTGGGTGATCACCAAGCAGGCGTTCTCCACGGTGATGCCGGAGGCCAGGGTGATGGTTGGGATGATTAAAGCCACGTTAAACGCTCCTTATTGCTCGGTGCTGATGATGCCCAGGATCTGATAATCGACACTGGAGTTTGCGTGATAGCGAGTGTGCGAACTCACCAGGATTCGATAATTGAAATCGCCGGTGCTGGTATTGGTATCGGTGTAGGTTGAAGAGGCCGAAACGTACTCGCTGACTATCCAGCGGCCCAGTTCGTCTTCGAAGTGGCGGCTTGGGGTCCAGCTGATGGTCTCGGTCTTCAGGGTGACCCAGCTGCCCGAACCAATCTTGCGCTGCAACTGATAGGTCAGTGATCTGCCGCTGGTACTGGGCGTGCCGCTGGTGGTGGAGTCCGCCGCATAGCGGAAGCTGACCACCACGTTCTTGCGACGGCCATTGGTGCCAAAGGGGCCCAGGGTGATGGGATAGGTGCCCGCCCCGTAGCTGTTCTTGTTGGTGGTCTCGGCGCCGTTCTTCAGTACACCGGCGGAGAGGCTGCCGCCGTGGTAGCTGTCGTTGTTTTGATCGTACCAGTAGCTGGCGTTGGACTTGCGCAGGTTGTTCCAGTCGGGCTCACCGCCGCTTAGCAACTTGGGGCCCCGCCATTCAATGAGGCCATCTGGCCCAAAGGGAGTCTCACGCTCCACCTTCATGGTATTGGGCCCAAGCAAGGTGTACTGCTGGGCTGCGATCACCGGCGATTCCAGCTTCTGCCCTGCCTTAATGTGCCGGCCTTCAATCGCATCGGCGGCGATGGCGTTGGCGGTCACCCCGCCAAAGGTGGCCATCTGAGCCATCAACTGATTGAACAAGGCACTGCTGCCCACCAGCTTGGTGATCAAGGCGTTGTCTACGGTCAGTTCATTAGCGGTGATGCCGCCGAACTGGGCGATGCGGGAGCGCAAAGTGTTGAACATGCCCTGGTCGGCGATCACCTGCTGAGCGGAGAGTTTGCCGCCACTGATGTCCCGTACCGATGGATGCAGCCAATAGTCTGTTGTGGTCACTCCGGCGTTGTAGTAATTAAGTGCTCGCAAGCAAACAAAATTCTGATCGGCTTTTAACCTGAAGTAATAGTGCACATTCTCACACTCAGGCACCGACTCCGGGTTCGCATTTGCACCCACAATAAAGGCTCGCATCTTCCTGATCTGGCCGTTGGAGATGTCGCCATACCAGAAATATGGATTGGAAGTGGTCGTTACCAGATACCGTGTAGATGGTGAGAATGTATCTACAACTTGAGAACTCCCTCCCTTAGTGTTTGCAGCATACAGTCCAAAGTATCGTGTTCCCGTTCCGCCACCACTGTGGCGATAAATAGAAAAACACACCTCGTAGATCGCGTTATGGTCTATTTCAAACCAATCAGAGGTGAGCTGTACGTTTCCAGATGTGGTGACCTTGCGGGCCTGCTGCGCTTTGCCCTCAACGGTGATGGTTTCCAGTGGGAAGCTACTATGACTGCCATCCCAGCCAGTCAGCTCACCGGTTTGGCTGAAGTTATTCACCAACTGGCGAGCACGCACATCTAGCTTCTCGGTCAAAATGGCTCCAGCCGCAATGCTGTTTGCCCCAAGCCCACCAAATAGCGCGAGTTGAGCCTGCAATTGATTAAACAAGCCAGAGTTGGCCATCAAGGAAGTAATAAGCCCAGTTTGGGCGCTAAAACTGCCTTGGGCGACGTCGCTCACCGCCCCGCTTTTGGCATTGTTGGCCTTAGTCTGTGCATCCTGCGCCGCAGAATTGATGGCCGCCTGTTTGGCGGCATCGGCCCGACTTTGGGCCCCGGCAGTCGTCTCCATACCAATAGCAATCAGATCGCCCTGTTCAGTCACCTCATGGATAGAGAGTTCATCAATGTCAGCAGTACCAGTGCCATTGCTGTAGTTGACGATGCCCATTATCCGTACATAGGCGGTACCAGGCCTGAAATTGTTGTGAGCGTCTCCCTCTCCGGAGATATAGCCCTCAAAGGTTCGCCAACCTTGGCTAGCGACAATGTTTATTCCTGAGGCAGCACAATATCTATGGGTGCCCGAGCCTCCAGTAATGCCATTAAGGTCCTTATCCATGGTGGCTACACCCGCATAGAGGTAGCGCGAACCAGTGCCGTTATCATATTGGCGGACTTTAAAGCGCACCTTGTATCGCTTACTAGTGTCTACCGGGAATACCGCGCTGGAATAGAACCAGGCAGTCCCCTTTGCCCTGACAACCTTGCCTCCGTGCTCTCCGAGCTGATGCAATGAATACTGGCTGTAATTACCAATCGGAGCAGTATTGGCGGTTGCACCATAGGCATTAGGCGTCAGGCTCTGCAGGCCGTTTTCCATAAAGAAGTCAGGCAAGGAGCGGCGATAGAGCGTCAATTGAGCGTCAGCATGGCTCTGGGCGCTGGCATTGGCCGCATTGGCCTTTGCCTGTGCATCGGCAGCGGCGGCGGTGATCGCCGCTTGCCGGGCTGCTTCCGCTTTGGCCTGGGCATCGGCAATAGCTCGGGCTTCCTCGGCGTTTACCTGGTTATCGGTGTGGGCCTTGGCTTTGGTTTCGGCCAGGTTGGCTTGGGCCAGGGCGTACTGCTCGGCGGCCAGCTTGGCCGCATCCGCCCTACCCTGAGCCCCTGCTGGGGTTTCCCCACCCAACCCTGCGGCGGTGACGCCGTTCTGGGTCAGCTTGGCCAGGTCCACCCACTGGTTGCCTAGGTTGGCGTTCGCCAGAGCGGCTTGCAGGGCCAGCAGATCGCCGCTGTTATCGGGCATGCGGCCCTGGGCCAGGTTGTCCAGTTGAGCCTGTTCCTCTGGGGTGAAGATGTCGCCCACCTCGGCGCGGATGCGGTTCCAGGTGTAGTCCTGGTAGTTCACCGAAGCGTGGGGGCTGCTCTGGTTGGCGGCGGTGCCCATCCAGGCCTTGGCCTTACCCAGCTCCTTGTCCAGAGTGAAGCCTGCCCCCTGGTCGTTGTCGGCCCAGGCAAACCAGGTGAAGCTCTTCAGGTCATCCAGATGTGGCCGTAGCAGGTCGGCCAGTTCGCTGCCATCGGTGGTGGTGGCGCTGAAGGGGAACCACAACGATTCCCCCAGCAGGTTCTCAAACTGGGCCCAGCCGAAGTAACTGGTGTTGGGGGCCAACCCAGCAAAGGTCAGCTCCAGGCCAGTGGCTTTATAGGTTGCAGAATCGAAGTTGTTGGCGGCGTTTAACCGCACATTAAAGGTGCCGCTGTACCCCAGCATGCCACTGGCCAAACGCGGGCGAATCACCAGAGAGGTCACTCCGGCCTCCACCTCTGCGGCCACCGGGGCGGCGGGCTTCGTCAGAGCAAAGGTGAAGCTGGCCGGCTCCGAGGCTTTACCCAGGTTGGAGATGCGCACCACCTTTACGGTGTAGCTGCCTGCCGTCAGCGGCGGGATCAGAAACTCCCCCTCACTGGCCGGGCCTGCCGCCATACGGCTCTCGCCAGCAAACACCACCACATCGTAGTGAACCGTCCAATCCCAGTCATGATCCCAAGTCAGTCGGCCCTGGGGCTGGTGGTCGGTGGGCGCATGGTAGGCCAGGCCAGTGGGCATCGGCACCACCACCGGGCTGGGAATGTCGTAATCGGGAGAGGGCGGCGGCAGGGGCTTATCCCGCCAGGTAAAGATGGACGGGTCGTAGCGCTCCAGTTCGGCGTGCACCTCCAGTTCCTCAGCACTGCCACTGGTGGTCACGGTCACCAACTGAAAGTAACGCTGGCCCCAGCCCCGGTCGGCATCGGTCACTTCAATCACATCGCCCCCTTCCAGGGCGGCGGCTCGTGGGGGCAGCTCCCAACTGCCGGTCTCCCTGGAGCGGCTGCGACGGCACAGCACCTCGGCCATCTGCAGCGCCTCATCGAAGTTATCGATGGCCGGACACTTGATGGTATCGGTCTGCTCCAGCCCCAGATCATCGGCCAGGTACTGGTCAAACTCCGGGTCATCCGGGGTTGGCCAGGTGGCGGTGTTGGTCACGTAGCCATTGGCGCCGTCGGTAAACTCAATGGTGATGCGGTTCTTGCGCTGGTCCCGCTCCGGGGTGGCGACCTGAGCACCCACCAGGTCGTTTTCATCCAGGCGCATTACAGACGGGCGATGGCGGTCAATGGCAAAGCCCAGCTTGCCGGCGCGCCAGCGCGGGCGGGCCCGGCAGCACCTGTAGAGCTCACGCAGGTTATCCAGCCGGCCCTGATGGGTGTCCAACACCAGGTTGCAACTCATCACCGGGCGCTCATTGCCATCACTGCCGGTCACCAGAGTGGTGTCTATCCAGTTGGCCTCCTCGATGTAGTCATCAAGAATGAGGCGCTCCAGGGGCAGGCCCCAACCGCCGTCCGCCTTGGCCATACGCAGGAAATGGAGCACGCACAGGGCCGGATTGGCCGACCATTGCCAGGTGGTGGGGTCATTGGCCTGCTGGGCGCTGTCCCTGGGGTCCCACACCAGCAAGCCATCGACGATGTACCTGCGCTGCGGCTCGCCGGAATAGGGGCCGTCCTTGTGATTGCGCAGCACCAGGCAGCGGCTGGCCATCCCCTCGAAAGTGTCACTGGCCAGAAAATCCGGAAAGTTGCCACTGCCGGGATGATTGACGCCGCTGGGGTAGTTCAGCAGCCAGGGGTAAGCGGTATGACTGCCCTGCCCCAGGCGCTGGTCCTGGTAGGCGATGTAGGGCCGACCATTGCCGGTGCGGCCATCGATGCCAAACCGGGCTTTGCCCTCGGCGCTGGCGATGTCCAACCCCATCAGTTCGGTGGCGTGAATGCCTTTAATCGGCCCCACGCAGATGGCATCCACCAGACACAGGTAACGCTTGTCCTGGCCGGTGATGTGGCGATAGACGGCGGTGGGCGTCACCGCCGCCCGGCCAAAGACGATGGGCAGCTTCTGGGCGCTGGCGTCCAGGTTGAGATCTATCTGCATTCCTGGGGTGCGTACCTTGTCGGCGAACAGGCCGCCGCCCTGGGCCAGGTCTTCATGACCCCACTCCCCCTTGGGCCGGTCGGCCACCAGGGCATGGCGCAGCCCGGTGTCACCGGGGAAGCGCGCCTGATGCTCCGACTGGGTCAGCTGCATGCCGCCAGGCTCTTCGAAGGTGGCCAGGTGGTTGGTCAGGTTCACCGTCAGGGTGTGGGACTCGCCGTCCTGCTCATCATCCAGGTTGTTGATGATCCCCGCCCAATAGGTGTCGTCCACCGCCGCCACCTGGTAGTGGTCATCCACCCAGGCGCGGTGCAGCGCCACCGGCCGGTTTCTGTGGTCTGCGGCCAGCAGGGCCAGCATCTGCAGATCCACCGCCGACAGCACCAGGTCAATGTCGTCCACCTGCAACTCGGCGCTGCTGTCCACACTGCCCGCCTCCAGCAGGTGGCCGCTGGGCAGATAGCTGTCACCGGCGTACTCCAGGGCCACCGGGGCATCGGTCAGGCACAGAGGGCCGCTAACCAGGGACAGCTTTACCAGCAGGTGGTTGGCAAAGCGCTCCTCCACGTTTTCCACCAAGCCATTGGGATAGACGTACTCGCGCATCAGACCACCTCCACCACGGCAAAGCTGATGGGGTTGTAGGGCTTGGTGATGTCACCCTCCGGCAAGCCGTCGAGCATCACGGTGAAGGGCACGGCGTCCAGGGTCACCAGCTCGCCGGCGCTCACCGCCACACGCAGTGGCGGGTCAATCTCTACGGTCACCTGGCCCTGGGCATTGGAAGACGCCGCCCCCATGCGATACACCTTGGTGTGGTTGCCCAGGCGCAGCGGGTCATTGGCGCACACCGCCTCAGCCAAGTCATTGGCAAAGCCGGACAGCAGCAGTTGGCTGGCCCCCTTGCCGGCATCGGCGGCCAGTTGAACACCGGATGGCGCCGGGCCGTTGGCGAAGGACTCAAAGGGCACCACCAGCTCGAACTCGCCAGCGCGGTGACGGTTCAAAAACCACAGGGCGGCGGCGCGCTTCTTAGGGTTCTGGGCGGTCACCTCTACGTCGCAGATGAAGTTGTGGGTCAGGCCCATACGCTTTAACCGCTTGCCCCCTTTGGCCAGCGAAGAGACCACCGGCGCCTCCAGGCCGGGAGTCAACGCCCTGATCCCCATCTCGGGAAAACGCTCCATTAAAAACTCCTTAATCCCTGTTTACGGCGGGCGCGGCGCTGGGCCCGGTCGAAGCTGCTGGCGTTGCGCCGGCTCCACTTGTCGAAGCTCTTGGCGTCCATGGCCATGACGGTGGTGTGTTGGCTGTTGTGGATGCTCTGGCCGCCCAGCAACTTGGCGGTCTCTTCGCGGCTGGTGATGGTGGCCGGGCCCATGACGGGCACGCCGTTATACAGCTCGGGGCCGAACTCAGACATGATCCCCCACTGCCCCGCCGGGATGTATCCGCCCTTGTCGAACGCACCGGCGAAAGCGGCGCTGGCCGCACCCACGGCGGCAGCGGTCAGGCCGGCACCAAAGCCCTCAAACACCGCCGCGGCGCCGGGAGCCAACGCCGGACCAATGATGGGAATGGCGGCGGTACTGGCCGCCGCGGCCAGGGCGCCCAGCTGAGTCTCTGCCGCCCCCCGGCCACCGACAGACGCGATGTAACCGGCGTTCTCGGCACTGCCCAGGGTCTTCTCCAGCACCCACTGGGCCAGGCGCTGGGTGGCCCACTCACCGAAGAAGGCCACCATGGAGCGGGCCATCCCCTCGAAGATGCTCTGCACCCCATCCCCCAGGCTCTTGCTGTCGATAAGGGCCGACTCGAAGGCGCGCCCCATCCCCTCGCTGAAGCGGGACACCTGATCTTCAAACAGATCGCCCACACCGCGCTGGGCCTCTTTAAGGGATTGCAGCAGCTGCCCCTGCCAGCCGGCCTGCTCCTGCATCAGTCGCTGCTTGTCTCGGGCATAGGATTCATCCAGCCGGCGCGACCAAGTGTCGAACTCTTCCTGAGTCACCCTGCCGTGGATGTAGAGGTTTTCCAGGGCGTCGGCCTGCTGCTGATACTGCTCTTTGCGCAGCTCCAGCTCGGTGCTGCTGGCCCGTTTCACCATGGCCAGCTGCTGGTCCAGGGCGGTGGCCACCCGGTTGGCGCTCTGGGCGCGAAGTTGAGCTTCGGCCAGGTCGGTGGCAATCAGCGCCTGGCGCAGCTCGGCCTGATAACGAATGGCGGCTTTGGCGCCCTCCTCGCCGGTTTTCCTCTCCTTCTCCTGTGCCTGGATGCTCTTCTCCGTGGTGGCGTTCCACACCCGCTTGCGCCGCTCCGCCTCCTCGATGGCCCCCTGCTGCAACTGCAGGGCAGCGGTTCCCTGGGCCAGGGCCTTGGCGGCCTTACGCTGGGCCGCCTCCAGTTTCTGGTAGGTCTTGGAACCCTTGTCGTAGTTGCCTATCACCAGCGCCTGGTTGTGCTGCTGAGCCTTGAGCTGATCTATCTGCTCCTGGTGGGTGGTGATCTGCTCCTTGGCGGTCTTGATCGCCTGCTCTTCCTGCTCCACCAGCACCGCCGCCTGCTCGCGGGTTAAAGTGGAAGCCTTGGCCAGCTCCTGCAGCTTGTCGGTGAGGGTTTCCACCTGGTCACTGGAGTCCATCAGCGACGGCACAAAGGCGGTAGCCAGGGCGGCGCCCACCGCCACCACACCACCGGCCAGAGCGCCGGCGGGGCCCAGAATGCCGAGCAACTGTGAGCCCTGCTGGCCGAACACCATCATGGCGTTGGTGCCCATCTGCAGCTGCACCGCCACATCCTGCACCTGGTAACCGAACTGCTGGGCCATGCCGCGCAGGTTGCCCATCATTCCCAGGTTGCTGCGGGCGGCCCCGGCGTGCTTCTTCTGGGCCTGGGTCAGCAGTTTCAGCTGCTCGGTGGCCTGTTGGTTGGCCTTGCCCAGCTTGTCGGTCACCACCCCGTTGGAGGCGATCACCATGCCGCCCTCCTGCAGCGACTGAACATAGGCGCGCACCGCCAGCTCCAGTTGGGCGTACTGGGCCTGGGCGCCGGTGGCAAAGCTGTCTACTGCAATAGACTGGGCCTTGACCCCCTTGGCTCCTTTGTCGCCCTCCTTGGCGTTGCGCCTGTTGGCCTGGGTAGCCGCCTCGGTGGCGGCGGTGAACTTGCCCACCGCCTGCTCCGACTGCTTGAGGGCCGGCAGCAGTTTGGCGTTGTCACCGGTGAGGATCAGCGCCAGCTTCAAGTCGCTCATTGGCTGGCCCTCCGTTGGTTGAAGTGGTGCATCGCCGCCTGGCTGAGGCGGCGCAGCTTGGCGAACAGCGCCGGCTCGATGGCGCGGGCCGAGAGCGCCGCCTCGGCCTGCACCTGAACCCAGTCCAGCCCCAGGCAACGGCCAAAGTCGCTAAAGCGCATCAGGTCGGCCACCTCCAGAAACCACAGCAGCGCCGGCCAGTTCTCTGGCAACACTAGGCAATCGCCGCCGGTGTTGGCCACGGCGCGGCTTATCTGGTCCGGGGTGGCTCCGAAGCGCTGCATATCCTCGCTTACTCCTCGGGGGTCTTTGCGAGAGCCGCCACACCAGTAACTTCCCGCTTCATCGAGTTTTTTAGGGCAGCCCCGCTGTAGGCGTCCTTAAAGGCAGCCAGGGCGCCAATGCAGAAAAACGGCTGATCCAGCACGGCGTTCAGGTTGTCCTGGGAGAACGGCAGGGGCTCGCCATCGGCGCCACCGATGTTGCCCCAGCCCTGGATCACCTTGGTCAGAAACTGGCGGTCATTGCCCAGACCCAGCAACTGGTCGTGCTCTTCGGCAGGAGGCAGGCGAAAGTCCAGGGTGATGTGGGTTTCCACCATCTGGCCGCCATCGGCGGGCACATCGATGGTGCAGGGCCAGCCCTTCACGGCTGGCTCGCTCATCAGTCGAAACATGGTCTCTCCTTAAAGGGGGTTTAACGGGTGGTTAAGGTGTCTTTGGCCATCACCCTCAGGGTGAGTTGGTAGCAGGTCTTACCGTCGCTCTCCTGGTAGGTGGGGCGCTCCAGCTGCAGCTCAGGGCAGCGGTGCTCTATCTGGTTGCCGGCGACGCCATGCACCAGCTCCGAGGCGATGCGGCTGTGGTTCTCGGCCAGGTCAAAGGGATCGAAGGTGGCAAGATCGGTGGCCCGCACCAGCAGGGTGAGGGTGGGCGCCCGGTCGGTGATCTCCACCTCCTCGCCGTTCACCAGATCCGAGTAGCCGTACTCGTTGGCCACGTCGTAGCTGTACTGCAGCAGGGTCAGCGGCACCCCGGCCAGGGTGAAGCTGGTGAAGGCGCTGCCCACCTTGAGCGGCGTCGTCCAGCCCTCGAAGTTGCCAGCCACCTGATTATCGTCCTGGGGCTTGGTGAACAGGCCCTTCAGCTCAAACTCCAGGTAGGGCAACTCGCCAGCGTTGGAGGTGAGTTTGTAGGTGCCCCGGGTGCCGGTGACTTGGTGCAACACCTTGTCCATGTAGAAATACACGGTAACGCTGGCCTCCGGCTGGTCGGTCAGCTCGAAGTCCACATGCTCGC
The DNA here is from genome assembly GCF_048263965.1 of Ferrimonas sp. Lineage (NCBI taxonomy): Bacteria > Pseudomonadati > Pseudomonadota > Gammaproteobacteria > Alteromonadales > Ferrimonadaceae > Ferrimonas > Ferrimonas sp. The sequence goes on from NZ_JBLXDO010000002.1 coordinate 207,937, forward strand.
TGCCAGGGGTGTTGTCCACGTTGGCCAGACGGCCACAGGCGGCGATGATGCCGGCCCACTTGGGCGGGGTGGCGGCAGCGCCGGAGCCGGCCAGCTCCACCTTGAGGGTAAGGCTGACGTGGGTGTTCACCAGGAACTGCTCACTGTGGCCCAGCTCGCCGCTGACAAAGGGGCGCTCCAGGGAGTCACCATCCATGGGGGTCAGGCCCACCTCGGCGCAGCGCACCGCATCGCCGGCCCCTGGGGTGGCATCCACCCCGTAACTGGCTTCGGCCTTGAGCACCACCAGCTTGTCTTTCCAGAGTCGTTTGTTAGCCATGGTCGGCCTCCAGATATTGGGAAGTGGTAAAGCGGTCCAGCCACCACAGCTGGCCATCGCTCATGCCGTAGAGATCGCCATTGCCCAGCAGCATGGGGTCGCACTGGGGCAGAGGCTGCCAGCCGAACAGCGCCTGGCGCACCCGTTGGCGCAGGGCCTGCAGGCTGTCCTCCTCCAGGCCGCGCAGCACCAGGACAATGCCCACCTGGTGGGTCACCTGCTGCAGCGGTTCGCCCACGGCGCGCTGGTTGCCGCCGGGACGGTCGGACAGGGGCACCACAAAGGCGGCGCGCCTGCCCCTTAGGGGGCGGCTGCGCACATTGGCCAGGCCCATGGCAGTGTCCACCTGGTTCAGCAGCGGTCGGTTTTTCTCGTCCTTAAGGGACTCCAGCCGGGCCTTGATGGCATCGAGCATCACAGAAACCCTCCGTTGCCCCGGCCAAAGACGCTGCCCGAGGATTGCACCTCGATGCTGGCCTCATCCCCTGCCGGCTCGCTGCCGTCAGCCAGCCCCAGGGCCACGTTGCCCTTGGCCAGGGCATCGAGCAGGCGCACCGCATCCAGATAGCGGTCGCGCACCTGATCGGTCACCCGGGTGTCGTAAAGCCGGTAACGGGCGATGTCGCAGCACACCCGCTCCAGTACCGTGGGCACCTGGGCCAGGGGCAGCTGATAGCGGGTCACCAGATAGAGGTCGATGTCGGCGCAGGCGTCCTCCAGGGCGCCCTGAAGCACCGGCTCCACAATGGCTCCGGCGCTGCCGTCGCGATCGGTCAACTGCTCAAGCTCATCGGCATCGAAGCGGGCCTGCATCTGGGCCACTGTGGCGTAGCGACTCATGGGTTAGCCCTCGCCCTGGGCCTGCTCTGCAGCGCCGGCTTGCGGCTGCTGAATCAACTGCTGGTAGACCTCCCAGGCGGCGTCACGCTGGGCTGCAGTCGGCTTAACCTTGATGGCCTTGCCCTGGTCGTCCTCGGTCTCGAAGGCCAGTTCGTCCACCTTGGGCTTTTTGCCCTCGGTCAGCTCGCCGCTGCGAGCCAACTGGTCGATGACCGCCACAAAGGGGCGCAGCAGCTCATCTTCCACCAGGGCGAGATTCAACCCCTCGGCACTGTCTAAGCCATCACCCAGGCGGTTCTCGACCACGGGCCCTTCAGGGTCAGCCTGGGCAATTGAGAGACGGTGATCGCCCTCAATGGCCGCCAGCTGCGCCTGGCTAAGCTGGGCCGCTTCCAGGTGGTTTTCGCCTTTTTGGAAGGCCAAGCCCGCACGGCGATAGCCAGAGTTCGCCAGACAAGTGACCAAAATCGTTTTAGCCATTTCATACGCTCTCCATGTTGGGGGCCGCGCCTGGGCCCGGCCCCATTGGGGTTACAGGTTCTCGGCCACCAGCAACTTGACCTTGCCCTTCAGCTCGTTGTTGACGGTGGTGCCGCCCTCGTCGATGAACTCGCGCTCCAGCAGCTTGGTGGCGGCCTGTTCCAGCTCGGTGGGCACCACCAGCAGGTTGGGGCGAATTTTCAGCTTCTTGCCGCCGTCGCGGGTGAAGGCCTTCATCGCCTCGTAGGCGTGCCAGAAGTTGGCGGCGGTAAGGTCGTCCTTCACCCCGAACGCCATCTGCCAGAAGCCGTAGCCAGCGTTGCTGCGCAGGTCGGCACCGAACTGGAACTCGTTGCGAGTCCACACCTCGGGGTCGGTGGGGTTGAACAGGGTGTTCAGGGCCAGGGCGCGGCGGCTCTGGTAGATAAAGGGCTTCAGGGGCCGGGTGGTGTCCAGCAGGAACCAGGGCTTGCCGGTGTAGGTGCCGTTCACCTTGATGTTGGAGACCGAGGCGTTGGCGCCGCTGCCATCGTGCTTGGCGTTCACCGGGTGGTCGGTGTCGAAGAAGTTCTGGCCGTCGTAGCACAGGCTGGCAAAGCCATCCTCAAGCAGGGCGAACACCAGCTCATCGGGGAACTCCGCGCCCTCCTGGGCCAGCATCTGCACCATGGGGGTGTAGATCCCCAGGTTGTCGTCCTCCACATCGTCGCGGTTCACGCCGATGGTGTTCTCCCAGGTCTTGTTGGTGATCTGATAGCCGTGCTCCTTGAGGGAGTTGATCACCCTGTCGCCAATCCACTCACGGAAGCCAGGCATAGAGCCAAGCCAGCCATAGGTGTTGCTCTTGGTGTTGCTGGGCACCACAGAGGCGATCTGCTTGTACTTGGGGTCAACGTTGACCAGGGCGTTCTGGAACTCCTTTCGCACCATGGTGCGCAGGGCGTTCAGGGTGGCGTTGTTGATGATGGCCATTACTGCTGCTCCTTCTTAGCTTGTGCAAACTCGTCGTGGCTCATGCCCCAGGCATCGGCCATCTGCTTCTCCTCGGCGCTCAGGGCCGCTTCGCCGCCCTTATCTTCCGGTGGCGTGACCGTGGTGGTTTGCTGGGTGGAGAGCGCCGGGATGGCCACCCGCTGCTCCAGTTGGGCGGTCAGCGCGGCCAGGCCATGCTGATTACCCAGATCGGTGTAGTAGCCGACTTCGGCCTGCAGAATGCGGCCCTCGCCCTGGGCCTTCTCCACGGCCTGTTTCACCGCTTCCTTGCCAGATTCGGCGGTCAGTGCCGCCAGTTGCTGAGACACGGCGTTATAGGCCGCAACCGGCACATACTGGGTCAGGTCAATTTCCTGGGCAGTCAGGGCGGCCTCGCCTTGCTGCTTGAGCTTGCTGATGGCCTCCTTGGCCTGGTTCACTTGCTCCTCGCTGGGCTCGGCATCGCCTTCTACAGTGATGCCAAGCAGCCCCAGCAGGGTTGTCAGGGCGTTTTTCATGGGTGACTCCTTTTCGGGTGAGGTGGTACTTGGAGTGGTGCTGGTAATTTCTGCCATCAGGCTGGCCAGGGGCTGCATGCCATCGACGCCGGGGCGGTTGGTGAGCGCGCCAGAGTGGATAGCCTGGGGGCGACCGGTAGCGGTGTCGTAGGCAAACACCAGGGAGAAGTAGCGGTATTCACCGGCGCTCAGGTGGGCGCGGGCTTTGTCGGTCCAGCGGGGCTTGATGTAGAGCCCCTGCCCTTGGCGGTACTGAATGTCGTCGATGCTGAAAAAGCCGGACGCGGGAGCAGGCTGGCCGTTCTTCTCTTTGTTGAGGGTCTGGTGCTCATAGTCGATCACCAAATCGCCCTGCTGGTGCTGGGTATGGGCTTTAAGCGCGGCAAAGGCTTCGGCGTCCATGCGCCACTTGCCAGAGTGCACATCACGGGGGCGGCCATCGACGGCGGAGAACTCGCCATCGGGCAGAGCCTGCACCCAGCCGTCGTCGGCGCTGATATCCAGCTCGGCAGACAGGGCAGTGACCGCCATAGACTCGGTGGTCAGGGCAGCCAGTTGCCAGCCCTGAGTCAGGGCGGCTTGGCTAAGGGCGAATGTGAGATTTGAGGTTTTCATGCCCCCGATAATGCGGGGGCGAAGGGATTAGCGGGTCAGGAAAGGTTTCAGGAAACCTCAAATAAGTATAAATAATTATTCAATAACTACGGCATGAGATACCAAGTTTTTTATCTTGTCCCAGTACCAATAATTCGCTTCAGCTCTTCTATGGTGGATATCCCATGCGATTTGCATGAATGAGTCATGACGATGAGCAAGATCTCGCTCTCCTTGTTCAAAGCTCTCTGAGTTCGATATTGCCTGAGCAGGCCCGATGATGAATGGTTGAATGCGATTCTGATTGTCATATTTGTACTGACAGAATGCCTTCATTGCATTCAGCAATATCACTTCACCATGCTTCGGAAAACTTGATGGTATACCAGATAGTATGGGCGGAACTGGATTCATCACTTGTCGCTGATTAAAACTCTCCACTCCGCGGTCATACTCAGCTAAGGCAACCATCAATCCAAGAATATGGATCACCTGTGGCTCGTTCTTAGACATCTCTACGACTTGTCTTAAGCAGGCTTTTGTTCGGGCAACCAGTTGATCTACATCCCTAAGACGATACGAAAAGGCGTCTGAAACAAGCTCAACAAGAGTATAAATATCTTCCTGACAGCTAACCTTAGGCCCAAAAACTATCTGGGGATTGTCCAACCCTGGAAATTCGGGTTTAGTACTGCGAAGGTAATCCTGAATGCTGGGTTCACTTAAAGTAACTCGTCTATCAAAGAAGCGTTTAAGGTAATCATCTCCATTAAAACCTTGTCCGTAGGTCCCTTTCACGCTATGTACTAGCTCCTCAGTGTTGGTCGCCACGATAAACACCACTCCAGGTACAGCGAAGAAGTGCTTAATCGTCTCCAATACCTCGATAGCATAGTCTGGGCGACAACGGTCTAGTTCATCAACTATGACATATATCGGCACATTTACTCCACTGAGACCATCTAAATAAGATGCCAAATACTCCAAATGATCTCGAACCTTATTTATCGCCTTTTTCTGCTCTTGATAATTTCCGCTTAAGCCATCAGCCAACTTGGCAGGTTCTATATCGACACAACCAAGAAACATGTCAGCCAACCTATTTCCAACAGCAGGTGTGCCGGTCGTTGCCACACTACCCGCCATGGCAACTCCCTTCACCGCAAGTTGAAATCCTTTGGCCCACCATTCTTTAATCTTTTCCAGGTCAGCTGGGCAATTTAATCGTTCAGTGCAATGACTAAGTTGGTTAATCAACTCAGAACCAATAACCAGTAAAGGATCTTTAGCAAAATCGGAAGTCCAAGCATCAATGAAGACAACAGGATGGTCTTCATTTCTCAGCTTAGTATACAAGCGACGCACAAACTCCGTCTTTCCGGTACCCCAGCCACCATTAAGGTTCAGGACAAAGCCGTCTTCTGCTTCACCATTAAGATAATTGACCAAAAAGCCGGCATAGCCTCCACGCTTCAAAGCGCAGTTGTCAAAATTTCTTGGCTTACCATCAACCATCTCCCAGTCGAAATACTGGGAGGCCTTGCCTACCTCTTGGCCCTGAGGGCTTTGCTGTTTTACTTCTACTGCTTCGGTCATACCTTTACCTTGAGTTATGAATCTACTTCTCGACAAGACGAGGCTACGGTCATCTCGGAAAAAACAGAGCAACTCGCCTGCGCCTGATGACACAATGATGCAGGCTACTTAAAACCTGTGACTCTATCTAAGGACCACTCAAGAAAAAGCCATACTTTTCGTTCATCAACCCACCGTACCAAAGAACTTCAAAAGGCTTGATCTAACATACTTAAAGTGACTTTCATTTCTTCCAGACTGACTATAAGTGTTTTTCTGATTCTCAATCCACATACTTGCATGACTTTCTCCAGGTTTAGTCAACCAATATAAAAACTGGCTACCAACCTCCCCTTCTTTACTTCCTCGGGCGCCATCAAACCTAAGCCTGCTTTCATACTCTTTCCAATCCAACATCCTTGTAAAAAAGAAGTCAGCAAATAAGTCAGGCTCAAATAAATACATGTACACGCTAACACAAACTACAACCGGCTCATCATCAACTAAGTGGGGCACCCTGAAAGAATGGAGGCCATGTCCATTAACGCACATCATTCCAAGCATCTTTTGAATGTCCCTTATCCCCCGCCCATTGTTCGTAATTAATTGAGAAATTGTATTCTTTATTATATTTAAATCTTGATGATCCAATTGCAAGTCGGACAAAGAATTAGCAAGGTGCTTAATCAGGTAGGCATCGATTGAGCTTCGATTAGTATTAGTACTATGATTTAACGGAATCGCTCTATCATAGAACTTTTGAAGGTAAGCTCTTGCATCAACACCTTCTCCATAACGCTTTTTTACAGAGTACTGTAGTTGTTTCATGTTTGAGACCAAAACTACGACTACATTATCCACGTGCTCACCGGTAAAAAGGTGCTTTACTCGCTCCAAAAGAGCTAAAGCGTAATCTGGCCGACACCTATCAAGTTCATCAATGACTATCATTAGCGGCTTTTCTGATGTCCCAACGTATCTCGCAAATGATGTTAAAGAACGTTGAAAGTCCTCATTAACACTTTTTTCTTCAATGAGTGCATCGAGTTGCCTTTCAACTAACTTACCAGCAAAGTCCCCTAATTCTTTATCAGCCCCACCCGCAGACAAGTACTCTTCGACCTCTCCTTCTTTAATCTCATCCCCGGTTACTATACCTGCCGTTACAGCTCTTACTGCCACTTTTGCGCTTACTACTGCTAAGCCCTGAGCAAATGTTTTCGTTTTTTTAGCAAGCTCTTTCCATTTCTCACTATTATCGTTCTTAGTTCCTTTTGCTTCACGAAACTCTGCTAATATCGCCGAGACCAGAGGCATGAATGGGTCAACAACATAGTCACTCTTGAGTGCATCAAAGTATACGACTGGGAATTTCTCCTTCTTTAACTCCCCTATCCATTGGCGCACAAAATATGACTTACCAATGCCCCACTCGCCGTCAATAGCTAAAGTCAAAGGTTTTTTCGACCAAACAACGAGCCTGGTAAGATTCGAACCAAGCTCTTTGCGAGAAAAGGTATCATTTTCTTTTGTAAACCCTTCTTCTAACCCCGGGAGTTCTTCATACCTAAAGTCGTGCATCCTTGTCTTCCTGTACCAAACAATACTTCCACATCCTATATCACCCTAGGAAAATAAGAAATTATATGTTTAAGGAACCTTTAAATCGCTGCCCCCACCCCAGGTAGCCAACCAAAAGACTCAGCCTACTAGGTATCTCCTAGATGCCATTAAAATCGCTCTCAGGGCTTCTGAGCGCTTTGCAGGTGATCTTGCAAAATCTGCAGGATCTCCTGCTCGTCTTCGTCGCTGGTACCCAGGAACGGGCGGGCAGGAATGTCTTTGCCAGGGATCATCGATTTGGGGCTGGTGGTGCCGCCGAAGTGCTGCATGGCCGCATAGGCCATGGCGGAGCCAAACAGCAATTCACCGTTGGCCACCTGGTAGCTAAGGGTGTCCCGCAAGATGTCGTTGAGGCGCAGCGGGGTGGTCTGGTGTTTGGGCTTCATCTTCTGGGTGGTGTCAGACAGCGGTGCCCAGGGTGTGCCATCAGGTGCAACCCCCTGGGCCCAGCGCTCCTGGTGACTTAACAGCAACAGCTCTCCGATGTCTTCCAGGGCCGGGGTTAGCTCCTCTCCCTTAGCGGCCAGCTGTTGCAACTGCGCCTGCAGTTGCTCCAACCCTTCTAGCTTAATCTCAATATGCGCGCCGGCCATGGCCTAGCCTCGATCGTGGAGTTGCTGCAGCAGCTCCATATCCGCCCCGGCGTACAGGGCTTCCCACAGCTCGCCGATTAGCGCCTTCTCCTGGCCCCTGGCTTGCTCTTCCAAAGTTTCCAACTGCCGCACTGTGTCTAGGGTGTAGGGTTGCTGCTGCATCAGCGCCTGGGCTTTCTCTAATGTCTTCATCACTTCTCCTTGTTCTGTCTTGAGTGTAGGGCGCTGCTAATGGCTTTGGCTATCGCTTTATCCATCCAGGCCGCCATAGCCGAGTCATGGCGGCGCATCCCCTCGGGGGCCAGCAGGTAGGCCGCAAAGGCTTCGGCGAACTGCTCCTGATGATTGGTCCAGCCGTAGCGGGTATTAAAGCGGGCGCTCCTGGGCGCGGCTTCACTATCGATGGCGTAATGCACCTGGTGCCCCAGTTCATGCAGCCAGGTGGCCAGGATGCCAGCGGCATCGCCGGCCTGGGCGCGCACATGGCTGCTGACGCTCCAGTGCAGGTATCGGTCACCACTGTTGTTGCGGCTGGGGTAGCGGTTGGGGCCGGTGTTGTTGACGCACTGCTCTATCACCTCGGCGGCAGCGGTTAACACCTTGTCTATCTCCACCTTATTTAGACGGTCGCCCGCCTTGGCTTTGACCACCACATGGTTGAAGCTCTTAGAGGTAAAGCCATTAACTTTGGTGGGTTTGCGGCAGGTAAACTGCCAGCCTACCCCGCCCAGGGGCTTATCCAGGTAACGGGCCACCTCTTCGGCCACGCCCCTGCTGGCCTTGCTGCGGGCGCTCATCTCCCCCTGCTTTAATATCAGCGTCTGGGTACCGGCGGCGCTGAGGAACTGCTGCAGGCGCTGCTGGCTCTCCTGGGGAAGGCCGGTAACCAGCGCATCCAGGCCGTTGGCGTTCACCCCTTTGACGGTGGAGAACAGCGACTCGACGATTTGGCGCCTGAGCAGGCGCTTCTCCAGGGGCAGCTTGCTGGCCAGTTGCTGCCTAAGCTTGACGTTCTCCTGGGCCAGACTGGTGGGCTGGTAGTCAAAGCCGGGGTCTATCCCCTTGGGCACCTGATGCACCTCGCCGGTGGCCCTGTCCACCCACTCATAGCTGCCGCCCTGGGGCGCAGGGCCCACCTTGAGGCCACGGGCCTTAAGCTGGCGCTCGGACAGACTGTACTTCTTGCACTTGCAGCCCCAGCCGTTCTGGGGACTGTGGGTTTTCCACCAGGGGTGGTCGACCGGCAGCACCAGATTATGCCATTTCAGGTGCCACTCCCTGGGGTGGAGGCTGTCGCCATGCTGATAAAGGGCATAGGGGCGGCGGGCCTTAGCCAGTTGGATCTGCTGCTCGCGCCCGGCGTTATAGGCCTGGCGCAGATTGGTCTCATACACCACCTGGGCACGCCACCCTGGGCTGCCGTTAAACGCCCAGCCATGGCGGGCTGCGATGTCGTTAAACTGGCGTTTAAAGGCGTGCAGCGAGGTGCCGCTGGCGATGGCGTCGTCCACCGCCTGGCGCAAATCGGACAGCAGATCGGTTTTCATGGCCCCGGCCACCATAAAGGCGCGGTTGTGGGCCTGCTGCCAGACATCGGCCCAGCGCTCGCTGGGGGTGTCGAGCTTGCCCCGAAAGAAGCTGACTGCCTTATCGAAAGGCAGGCCGCCGTATTGGGCCGGGCTAGTCATCACCCTGCCCCTCTGCTGACTGCTCTGACTCTTGGCCGCTCCCCTCCTGCGCTTCCTCCTCGACCTCTACCTGACCCAGCAGGAAGGCGGCGGCCATGGCCTGCTGCATCAGCGCCTGTAATTCACTTTGATCCAGCTGACTCTCCAGGGTGAGCAGTTGCTCACGCAGCTCCTCCAGACTGGTGGCCTGCATCACCATCTGCCGCACCGGCTCGGTGAGCGACTGCATCAACGGCGCAGCCTGGGCTTCGAGCTGGTTGGTAAAGCCGTCCAGGTTGTCGGCGCTCTGCTGCGCTTGCGTTTGTGTTTGGGGCTGAGGCTGGGCTTCCAGGGCGGCGAGGGGCACGGGCTTGGCTAGCTCTGGCAGTGGCTCGGTGCCAGGCTTGGCGGTGTCACCGGTGAGCACCGCTTCCCCTTCTTTGGCTTCGGGGATCTGCAGTTTGTCGTGGGCCCAGCTGACGGCGATGCGCATGCCGCTGCCCGCCAGCTTGGGCAGGGCTTCGGAGAAGGTGCCGATGTCCTCGGGGTCGGTGGTGTCGAACTCGAACCGGGGCAAGCGCCTGGGACTGTGGTAGCTGCGGCCATTGAGCATATACAGCGGCCCCACCACATCGCGGGTAAGCGTGGCGGCAAGCTGGGTAAGGTCGGCATCGCGGATTTCGGTGCGCACCTCGTTGTGGACGTTGCCCAGGGCGTTGGTGGAGCTTTTGCCGTCGGCCCCGCTGGTGAGGGTGGCCCCGAGGATGGCTTTGCTGAGCACCTTGTCCATGTAGGTGATCATCAGCTCGAAGGGCCCGGCCTGGCCGTCTGCGGCGTTGTGAAAGTCGATGGCCATCCCCTTGGGCATGATGCCGCCGGCGTTGTGGCCAATGCTCATTACCGCCCGCATCAAATCCCGCTTCTCCTGCTCGCTGGCGCCGCTGGGGTATTGCCCCAGACGCAGGGGCAGGCCGTAGATCTCCAGAAACTCTGCCAGGTCGCGGACGCTGTAGTTTTTAAAGATGAAAGGCCACACCAACTGGCGCACCAGGCCACCCCGCCCCAGATAGCCGGACTTGGCCTGGTGGGTGTGGGTTATCCAGCCCATGGGCCACAGCTCAGCCCCTTCGGCGCTGGCGTCGCGCAGGCGCAGCTGATTGCGGTTGTCCGGGTGGGTCTGAAACCAGGCCGGATCGCGGAACTGGGGCGGGTCGAGCAGTTGATGACGACCATCGGCCACCCACTGATGCTCCAGGCAGGCGAAGCCCTTAAGAATGGCGTCGCTCATGTCGCGAATGGCATCGGGCAGCCAGCCGCCATCTTCCAGCATTGCCTGGATCATGGCGGCGTCTTTCTTCTCCTGGGCGCTGGCATCCCTGGGCGGGGTAATTGTCCAGTCCACCGGCAGCAGCGCCAGCTTGCGCTTGCTCAGTTCGGCAAACAGATGGCCGTCTTTCTCTTCCAGATCTTCGGCCAGTTCGCACTGGGCGATAAGGTCGCCGCGCTCGGCGGCCTGCAATATCTCCGCCGCTCTGGCCGGGGTCAGCCCCAGGCTGGGATGGTCGGAGTAATGGCGCTGCAGGTGGCCCAGGCGCACATCGTCGGTTTGTTGCTTGTTGCGGTTACGCCCCAGCCGGGCGCGAATTTGCTCTGGAGTGGCCATTACCAACATCCTTTTTCATTGCTGGGCATGTCGTCCGGGCTGCTGGCGCCCAGGGGGCGCTTGCCGGGCAGGGATTCAAACTCGATGGGTGCGCCGTCCAGGGTGGAGGCGTACACCATGAGGCATTTACTGATGGCGGCGTCGCCATGGCGCTCTTTGCTCTGGCCGGTGCGCTCCTCGATGCGGGGTACACCCCGGCGGTTGATGGCGATGGCGCGCAGGTCGGCCAGGGTGTCGGCGTCTCTGGGGATGGTGATCAGCGCGTCTTCGAAATGGGCCTTGAAGCGGGGCATGTGCTCCCGGTACCAGGACTCGGTGAGCATGATGCACTCCACCAGTTCATAGCCGTATCGGTCGCGGGTCTCCTCCGCCAGCTGCTGGCCGTTGCCCCGAGCGTCCAGGGCCGCGCCGCGCAGCCTGGGCAGGCGATCCATCACATGCCAGAGGATCTGCTTCTGCTGACTAAAGGGGATGTTCTTCAGCTCGATTTGCAGCTTGTTGGTGAGGTGCAGGCTCTGGCTGATTTCGGCGACGTCGATAACGGTAAGGTCACCAGAGCGGGCGAAGTCTTCCCCCAGGCAGTGCCCCAGAGCCGGATTGAGAGCGCCCAGCACCGGCTGCAGGTGCTGCTGGCACCAGCTTAAGATCTCCGCCGCTCGCAGCCCTTCGGGCCAGCGGGCAAAGTCGTCGTTCTTGGCCAGGCGCAATATGGGGCCGCTGTCCTGGGCGCTGGCCATGCGGGCCTCGATGAGGGCGCGATTCAAATAAGCGCCGCCACCGGATTTGGGCTTGCAGTAATACTCCTCCAGGGCGTCCTCTTCCGAGGCGGTATCGCGCAGCAGATCCGCTTTCCATTGGTCTTCTGCCTGTTGGCTCCAGAGCATGCCCTTTATTTGGCAGATGCGTTTATACAGCCCTTCCCGGCAAGCGGTGTCGATGTCGACGGTGTGTACCTGGTAGCGCTTTTTTCCGGCCCGGCTGTCGGTGATGATTTCGTTAAACAGGTTTTCATCACCATTGTGGGTAGAGATAAGCCGCACCTTTGCGCCCCACATGGTGAGTGCCAGGGCGGCCTTTAATACTTCGGCCAGGCGTTCGTGAAACGCCGCTTCGTCGATGGTGACATTGCCCTGCATGCCGCGCAGGTTGCTGGGGTTGGAGGAGAGCGCCTGAATTTTAAAACCGGACTCGAAGTAGATAACGAAGGTGAGAATATCTTTGTCTTCGTCTTCGATGATCTCCTCTTCAATATCACCGGCGGCTTTATTAAACGCCTTGGCCCACATGGCGGCGGCGTCGATAAATTCCCGCGCCATCTCTTTATTGGAGCCCACATAGAAATGGTTGGTGCCATTGGCGGCGCGACTGGCGGCGGCGGTTAATACCGCATCGGCGGCTTCGGCCCAGGTCAGGCCGGTTCGGCGAGACTTCTCGGCAATTTTCAGCGGCGACTGGTCGGCGACCCAGCGCTTTTGATAAGGCAGCAATACCTCATCGGCATCGAACTGATTTATTTCGGCCAGCACCGCCTCGGCAACGGGATGAATAGTGGCGGCGTCCATCAGACTATCCCCAGGATCTCTTTCTTAATGGAGGCCACCGCGTCTTTGGTGAGGCCCGCTTGCCTGGCCACCTTCTCGGCGGCTTCGCTGGCTTCTTCGGCAAAGGCTTTGCGGATCTCTTTCTCCCGCTTGTGGCTGCTCATGGCGGCGGCTTCCAGGCGCTGGACGGCGAGCATGGCGTCTTTAATCAAGCCCACATCGGCCTCTTCTTCATTGCCGTTTAATAGCGCCTTAAACAGTTGAGTGCGGGCCATCTCCAGAATCAGTTTGGTGACTTCGCCGGTGGGTTTGTCCCCCAGCTCGGCCACCCACACCTGGGTAACCTCGCGCACTTCACGCAGCTCTTTGCCGATGGCCTCCACCTTGGTGGCGTAGCGGTTGATGCCAGCGCGGGAGAGCTGGGCCTCCTCGGGCAGGCCCGCCGTCTGAATAAGGGCATTGACCTCATCCAGCAGCTCGGCCTGGGTGATGGAGCCATCGCGCAGCCCGGCATCCAGACGCTTGCGGATGTCGTCGGGCAGCAGGTCGACCTTGGAGCGGCGGCCTCGGGTGGGCTTGTCCATATCACTCACCTGCCCTGGGGCGCTTTACGCCGCTGACCACGGCACGACCGGTGGAGACGTCCTGGCCGCGCTCGGTGAGCTGGGCTTTGCGGGTAGTGCCTATGGTGTGCAGGGTGACCAGGGACTGCTCTGCCAGCCAGTCGAGCTGGATGCGCAGGCCGTCGCGGCTGATGTCGAGCCCATAGGCGATAAGGCCATCCTGGAGGATGGACTCGTTAAGATCGAAGCCGGGTACTTCGGCTAGTAGGCGCAAGATCACCAAGCGTTGGTGCTCCTGCATGATGGTTTTAAGCGCCATTACTCTCCCCTTAATTCGTTTTCCAGTAGCAGGTCGGTTTTGTTTTCCAGCCGGTTGAGCTGCTCTTTGGTGCCTTCCATGGTGGCCGACAGCCCGGATAGGGTTCTGTCCAGGCGGCGAATGTCGTCGGCACTGGGCATGTGCTCCAGCCGGGTTTCGATGTGGCCCAGGCGCGTTTCCACCTGGCCGATGCGCTTGCCCTGGTTCTTGGCCAGTTGCTCCACCTGGTCGCGCAGCGCCTGGTGCTGCTCGACGGTGGCGAACTTGGATTTCAGCCAGAGCACGAAGCCGGCAAAGCTGAGCCCTCCCACCAGGGAGAGCAGCTTCCAGTTGCTGTTTATCCAGGTCAGCCAGTTATCCACGTTGCCCCCTGACTTCCCGCAGGCTTTGGCAGTGAATGCAGGTAGCCACGCCAGGCAGGGCCGCCAACCGCCGAGGGCTGATAGCCTCGCCGCAGTCGTTGCAATGGCCGGGCTGTTCGGCGGCTTCACCGGACTGCCGGCATGCCGCCAGAGCCTGGCTGCGCTGCTGCTGTTCCAGTTCGCTGGCTTTGTCCAACCAATCAGCCACGGCTGCCCTCCCTGGCCAGATCTTTCTCCTTGGAGCTGCGGCTGGTGCCCAGCCAGTAGCCCACCCCGGTGGCAAAGAAGCCGGCGATTTGGCCCGCCACGTACACCACCAGATCGCGGTTGGCATTTGGGATGGCCAGCTTGAAAAGGGCCCAGGTGACCGCCGACATCATGATGAACAGGCCCACGGTGAGCAGGGCCGGCATCCAGTGATCCCGGTGTTTGCTGCGGGCGTCCTGCACATCCTTGAGGCGGTTGGCTTCGCGCTGGGCGTCGATGCGGGCCAGCTCTACCTCCAGGCTGGTGTTGATGTTCTTAAGCTCCAGCAACTGCTCTGGCGGCAGCTGGCTGAGGGCCTGCTCCAGCTGCTGCTGGGGGTTGGGTTTGCCCGCCACCACTTCTGTGATGCCGGCGACCTTGTCGGCCACCTCGGCGGTGGAGCCGCCAAACAGGGCCCCAACGCCGCGAATGATGCTGGGGCCGGCTTTAAGCAAAGTGGTGCCGATGGCGGTCAGGGTTACCGGATCCATGTTGGGCTCCTTGTGGCTTGGGCCCGCGCTCGGGCGATGTGCAGTTGGGTGACGGCGTTCCAGCCGTGCTCGAAGCTCGATTGCCGGGTGGCGTGATGGCTGTGCAGCGGTGGCGTATCCGGCACTTGGCCTTGCAGCTCGGCGCTGAGGCGTGCCTGAAAGCCCTGGCGGGCGCACTCACGTAAGCGGCGGTTGCGAATGGTCACCTTGGTGGTGGCCTGGCGCTGCTGCCGGGTTGGCCTATTGGGCTGCGCTGTATGGGAGGCGTGCATCAGGCCACCTCCAGCCAGTGCTCTTCGCCCGCCAGCTCTTCAAACAGGGCGGTTTCTGCCTGCTTGGAGTGGATGACCGCCCACTGGTCGCGCAGCACACCGAACTTCAACCCAGGGGCAATGCAGCCTTCCAGGTGCTCCACCAGGTTGGCGGCATGGATAAGGATGTGGGTGCGCAGGCCCCGGAAGATACCAACCCCCAGGGAGGCGGATTCCAGAGCGTAGACCTTGCCGAACTTGGGGCTGTCGTGGGGCTTTAACCGATAGCGGCCCGCCGGAATGCAACTGACATTGGGCAGGTTGTTCTGCCAGGGGCGCTCCAGCATGACGCACACCTGGCTGCCATCACTGCGGTGCAGCGTGCCAAAGGTGCCGTGGTCAAAGTGGCGGCGTTTGAGGTGATAGGTAGCCATAGGGCCTCCGGTCAATCGGTGTAAACCGAGTGTGACCGGAAGCGGCTAGGGCTTGGGGGGGAAGGGTTTCAGGAATATTTTCAACCAACTAGACCAATTTTAACCACCCTAAACGGATGCTTAACACTCTAATCTATATGATAAATTGCTTGCCAAGCGACTTGATATCACGATAATGTCAACCAATAATTGATCTAGACAATGCTCAATCTTTATGTATATCAAAAAGGACTGTTCAGATGGCTAACTCTCGAGCTCCACTCAAGCCACTGTCGGCGTCCGAAAGAAACAGGATTGCCAGCAGTGCAGGAAGAAGATCCTTCGCACCCGAAGGTAGCTGCAATAGCGTAAAAAGTAGTTCAAACCGTTCCAGTCACGAAGCAAAGTTCGCAAAAGCAATGTCAGAAACATTGAAAAAGTATTAATATTCAGTATCATAAGGCCAGTTTCGAAACTGGCCTTTTTTATGTCTGATACCTCTCCTAAATTGAAGCGCTCATGGGTTTTTCAAAAGTTAGTCGCAAACAACACCGACTACGAAGGCCTGATTGCATACTCGCTGTACAAGGTCAGTAAAACCCAATTTGCAGAGAGTCTTAGGGCACAAAGCAAATCTGATGATGAAATAGATGAGCATTTGAGGCAGATGCATGAACAAGTCAGCCAAACTCCTGCTCAGCTAGCAAGTTATCGAAAGGATGCCCAGCACGTACTCCAAAACCTCACAGACAGCATTGAGAATGATGTTCGCAGTGCTCTATCACCCCAGCTAGAGAAAGCTCAACGAGAGCTGCAGGCTGAAAAACAGGCCGTTGAAAAGCGTATTAAAGCTGCCAAAAAGAAGGCTATTGATGACTTCAAGCGCCAGCTCAAGCTTGACCCAAACCTAAAGCCATCCCGCGCCGCAAGGTTTGGTGACTGGCTGCTTTCAGGAGCCGCAGGAGTGTTTGTTGCTGCGTTGGTTTCAGTCGCTGGTTACGGAATCATCTACTCAACGGTCTCGGATGAATTTAAAGTCCGAGTGCTTCGGGATTGGTTGCAGCAGGCCCAAACCGCCCTGAACAAAAATCAAGAAAATCCCCCCTCTTTACCTGTAGGCTCTCCCAAAAGGACAACTTTAGAAAGTCGGGGAACAGAAAACCTTGCTGATCAACAGCAGGCATCCTCTCCAACTCTGAAATGAGTATAAAGGAAAGAAGCTTCTATTCACTTCTTTCCTGACCATGGAGGAATTTGCGAATCCAAATCGTATTTTTTACTCCTCCTGCAACAACCCTTGCCAAGACAATCCAAAACAACGAAGAGATCAGCAGGCTTAAAGACCAGACTAGGCCGATGGGGTCGATCTCCTTTCGCATATATCCCACCTCCACCAAGCCGATGGTAAACAGCAGGTAGAAGGCTCCTATTGTTCCGCCGATGCCCACCAGAGTGCCCAGCAGGTTCAGAGCCCACACCGAGCGTTCTCCGGGGATGGGAGCGGGGTTATCCTTCTCTACAATCTGCTTCAGGTCGCAGCGGGGGCAGAGTTCATCGGCATTGAGTGGCCGTTGGCAGTTGGTGCAGTTCATAGGATCTCCTTATCGCAGTTGCACAGGCACTTCCAAAGCTACCACTACCAACAGATTCGGCCAATGGCGCCCACAAGCAGATTAGGTGTAACATACTGTTGTTAAATCATAAAGCTAGAGGTCAAGTGTACCAATGGACTGCAATGCTCCTACCCCAGAATCCCGCCAGCCCCAAAAGCCCTGGGAGCGCACTATCGGAATACTTCTCCTAACCATGGTTGTATGGGCGATCAGTCAGGGAGACTGGAGCAAGGTCATTTCCTTCAAGGAAGAGGATGTCAGGAGCTTTTTTGAGGTTTATGGCGCTTGGCTTTTCATTGCCGCCATATCGGTAATGATTACCTGGGAGCATCAATTCTTTCAGCCAAGATATGAACTAAAAAAGGCCAAGAAAGAACAAATAGGCCTGACAGAAAATGCCTGGTTTCGGCGGGCGCTGCTTTACCCAGTTTTGTGCGCGTTTACTCTAGGGGCTTGCATTTATGCATGCAACTTCGAAACTCTGTCTCCCCACAGCACAGAAGCTCAAGACGCAACCACATACCTGAACTTTCTCTGGGGATTCTTCAAGGCTCCTACCGCCATCTTGTCTCTGGCTGTTCCACTAGCAGCTTGGACTGTAGCGCATCATCGGACGAAGCTCACTATTGCATCATTAAAACGTCAAGAAGAGGCTCTCCAACACCAAAGAAGAGTGTTCGATGCACAAGAAAAAAAGCGAGTAGAAGATTCTTACATTAGTGTTCTAAACCACTTGATCAATGTCGTAAAGGCATCCCTAGACGAGAAAAACCCCTTACAAGAAAAATTCATATACAAAGCTCCGGTGCTCATACAGTCACTAATCAACCGCTCTTACTGGGAATGCTCCACTAACGATACAGCTCATCTCGAACCTTTACTTCAGCCTACCATGATAGATTGTTGCGAAACTTTCTGGGAGAGAACCCAAAAGCACTTGAAAGTAGAACTACTAAATTCGTTAGTTCACAAAAAACCATTCCATTGCCTTTCAGCCGAAGAAGTTAGTAACCTTCTAAATGCTCACAATGAGTTTTATGACGCTGCGATAGACCTCGCTGAACATGTAAGAGTGCCTTTCTTGTGTAGAAACATACCTTACAAGGCTGTACTAAGCTTCCCGTTGACTCTAAATACTGTGGTCACGACCATTCAGGATAGCTTGCTTCCTGAGCCAGAGTACGCAGATAAAAACACTGCCCTATACGACCTGTTTGGCCTGGCTATTCCGGCATACTTGGGGTTAAAGGATAGTGAACCAACGTTTGGTGAGGTAATGAAAGTGCTAGAAGAAAGAGCTGGAAAAAATAGCTTAAATTCATACATCAAAACAATTGCTTCTGCCGCCTCGCCATCTCAGCCTGCCGCTGATTCTGGACAATCTGAGCCACCCGCCGCTCAGTAAGCCCATACTGGGCGGCTAGCTGGGCAATGTTGTTGCCCTTGTAGGCCCGCCAGATGGCGATATGGGTAAGCGCCTTCTTCAGGTGGGTGCCGGTGGGGATATAGAGATCTCGCCCGCCCATGTAGGTGCCCAGGGCGGTCACCAGGGCTTCGGCCAATCGCTCAGCATTCGCAATCTTGCGCTCTTCCAGGGTGACCCGAAACAGCTCGGAGAGCGACTGCAGGATGGAGGGCCAGCGTCGGCGCAGGTCTTCCCGTTCGGTTTCCGTTAACCCTTCAAGCGCTTCCAGGGTGGCCTCCAGCTCATCGGCAGTGGAGGCAATCAAATCCAGTTGTTTTTCGCTCACAGCGCCCCCTCGTACTGTTTCACTATGACATCGTAACGGGCCAGGCCGGTGCTGCGCTCGTTGGTGTAGACCGCCTCCCCGCGCTGCTGGATGCGTTCGATAAGCACCCTGCGGTGCCAGGATTTGAGCATCTCCAGTATCTGCATCGCTTGGTGGTGGCGCAGCCAGCCCACGTGGTCCACCTTTGGGCCATTGCCGCGCTCGGTAATGCGGCGCACGTAGGCATCCAGGGCGGTTTCCGAGCCGTCTTGCACCACGCCATGTTTGGCCATGGCGATCCACAAGGCCCGCACCTTATCCACCTGGGGGCTGCGGCTATGGCCGGTCTTTGGGCTAAGGCGCTTGCCCTGCCCTTTGCTGCTGCGACTGCGCGGCTTAAAGCCCAGGCCCTTGAATACCTCCAGCGCCTGTTCCAACTCCGGAAGCGTCATCTGGCTGCAGCTGCTTTTGCCGGTGGCCTGCATCAGGTTGGCGCGATAGTCGTGTTCATCCATGGCCAGCTCGCGCTTGGCGACGTGTATCAGGCGAACGAGTTGTTTTTTCCTGTCCATCTGGTGCGAATTCCCTAAGTGTTGGCTGCTCATCAGTACCGGGCCACCACGCCCGGCAGACCATGGGGGCACGGCCCCCGGGTTTCGCATGAGTTAGTGCCACAGCCTGTCTGCGGCGTTGTTGCAGAAGGCTTTGCGAGTGCGGGCGTAGTCGCCTTCTACATGGCAGGGATGACGGTCGGCCACCTGCTGCCACTTTTCGGCGGCCTGCTGGTAGAGGCCCTGCTGCTCCAGTTGCACTGCTGCCTGGGCATAGGCGCGCACCAGGGCGCGCTCGATGCTCTCTTTAGAGGGGGTGAAGGTCATGGGCTCTCCTTAGGCGCTGGCCAGGTCCAGGGGCAGTTGGCTGTAGCTGCCATTGGGCCGGCGTTGATAGAAGCGCAGGTAGGTGGCGGTGCCCACCACCTGGATGGCATCGCTGATGGCTTCCATGGCCTGCTTCCAGTGGTCATCGTTAATCTCCAGCTGGCGCAGGGAGAGCACCTGGTTGACGTTGATTTGACCCTGCTTGTCTACCTTGAAGGCCTGGTTCACCAGCACCTTGATGTTGTCGTTGGAGCCCTCGCTCCAGCGGTGGATGCAGTCGTCGATGATCCCCTTGGCCACCTGGATGCGTTCGTCGAACACCCGGTGGTCGGCCTTGGCCATGATCACCCGGTACTGGCCGTCGAAACTGGTGAGGGTAACGTTGCCTTTGGTGCCGCCATATTTGACGTCGTACTCGGCGGCGGAAAGGTCGACGAAGGCGAGGATCTCCTCGAAGGCGTTCTGCTTGAACTGGGCCATGGTGCTGCGAATGGTGCCGGCCCGCTTGATGAGGTCGACCACCAGCTCATCGCGCAGCTTGTCCACCGCTTTGATGTTGGCTTCGGGCACCAGGTCGCCTCTGGCGTTCTTGCGGTAACCTGCTGGCAGGTTAGTGTTGGGTTGCATTGTGGTCATCACAGACTCCTTGTTGATGCAGTTCGGTGGCAAGGTCGAGCACTTTGGGCAGTTTGTCCTGGGCCAGCTTGGTGGCGCTGCGCAGCAGCGGCGCCAGGGCCGAGGGCAGCATGTGGGCCAGCTGGTAGCTGAGCAGGTATTCCAGCGCCTGCTCCGGGGTGGCGGTGGCAGGCAGCGCCGGGGCGCTGACCTCCAACTGGGTTTTCCCGCCCTGGTGGCGGATTCTCAGGATGATTTGCTGGCTCATGGGCACTCCTTCCAGCGCACCAGGCAGCTGGCAAAGCGAGTGGTCTTGTACTCGATGCGGCCCTTGGGGCTGTTCTCGATGATGGCGGTTTGGGTGCCGGGCAAAGGCCGGCAGGGCCGCTCGATTTCGATAAGGGGCAAGGCGCGCCCCAGGTTCACATTGCGCACAAAGCAGCCTTTGGTTTTCAGCCGTTGAACTGCCGTTAAACAGGTTTTAAGGCGCTGTTCCACCGCCTGGTTTCCCTGAATCATTTGCTCTCCTTGGTCAGTAATCGGTTGTACTTCACCGCCAGGGCGATGAACTCGCCCTTGAGCAGTTGGTATTTGTCGGTGCCCTGCTCTGCCGCTTGCCGTTCCATCTGATGGATTAGGGCATTGGCGTCGCAGCGCTCTCCTGGTCTTCGGGTGGTGAGAGTGGGCTTGTCGTCTATCACCTGGATGTTCAGGGGCGAGCCCATGCGCTCCTCAAGGTGCGAGTGAGGGCAGCCACTGCGACAGGCGCGGTAGAGTTTGATCCGCTGCGGGTTGGTGGCGGCGAAGGGGCGGCACTGGTGTTGCTCGCAGATGTCCTGGGTGATCTCCCCCAGCACCGGGCAGTGAACGCTGATTTTCATCAGCAGCCCTTCCACCTTGCGGGCGATGCGGTCCACATCGCCGGGGTATTTTTCTGCGAGTACCAGGGAGACGGTGGCCGGGCTGACGCCCAACAACTTGGCCACCTTGGCCTGGCTTGAGCGGCCCACCTCTTTTCGAAGGGCTTCTAGCCACAGTTTCATGAGCTGCTTCCTTGGTCAGTAAAGGGGTAAAGCTTGCACTCGTTGTCGTCCCACAGGCCGATGCCCTGGCGCTGGATGGGTGGCCGGGGCCCGGTGTAACGCACCAGGCGAAACAGGTGCGCTTCCCGGTTGCCGTTGTCCTGGCGGCGCAGGTAGCCGGACTGCTCCAGGGCGCGCAGGTAGCGGGCGGCGCTGTTGCGGTGGACGTCGGTCAGGGCGGAAAGCTCCGGGATGGTGATGTGGCGCTTTACCCGGATGGCGTTCCACATTTTCTGGCGCTGACGCTTGGGACTGCGGCTGATGTTGACCTTTTGCCCCTTGCGAGAGCCGGGGCCGAAGGCCATATCATCGGGCGCTACTACGGTGAAGCGCTTGGTAAAGCCGTCGCGGATGCATTCGACCCGGTTCGCCTTCTGCAGGCTGTAGGTGAAGCAGCGCACGGTGTTGATTTCGACGCCTGTTTCCTTGGCTATTTCTGGGTTGGTGAAGCTCGGCTTGGTGAGCATGGCTTCCCAGGCCCGCTGGCGCGGGCTCTTTTGTTTTGCTGTCACTGTCTATTCCCTCAAACGTGTTGCTGTGGCCGGAGAGCCCTACCGCTGCCAGTGCTCCATATCGATGAAATCAAGGCCGGAGACGATGGCTTGTTTTTCTATCTCCTCCAGCATGGCGGCGGCGTTTCGCAGGTTGCCGCCGGTGTCGCGGATGACTTTGCGCAACAGGGTGTCGCCCACTTTGATGCCCTCTTCGAAGAGGGTTTCGACGATGATCTGCAGGTCTTCGAGGTCGGCTGGCTGGAACTCGTAACGCTGGCGAATGCGGCTGTCGAGCTGGGGGATGGTGGCGATCTTCTTGGCGATCTTGTTCATGCCGATGAGCATGATGGTGCAGTCGGTCAGGTCCTGGATGTCGCGAATGGTCTCCAGGATGTCTGGCTGGCCCATGTAGTAGTCGGCCTCGTCGATAAACAGCACCCTGGGGTTCTGAGACAGGGCATCCACGGCCTTGTCGAGACGGGCCCGCTTGGCTCGGGGGATGTCGCGCTCGCCCAGCTCTTTAAGCAGCTGGTCGAGAAAGGTGGAGGTGGTCTCCAGCCGCACGGCACGGATGTAGATGCCGTTGGGGATGGAGTTGAGCAGCCGAATGGTGGCGGTGGTCTTGCCCACCCCTGGAGGGCCGTCGAGCAGGCCGAACCCCGGCAAGGCGCTGGAGCGGTTAAGCAGGGTTAACAGGGTGGAGTTGGCCATATCCACGTTCTTGGTGTACGCACAGAGATCTTTCATTGGAACTCCTTCTCTTACTGATTCACTTTGCTGAGGTTGGGGGTGCCGACCATGCGCTCGATGACTTGCATGAGGTCGGGGTTCTTGTTTCGGAATTTGGCGAGCTTGGCTTTCTCCTCTTCCAGCAGTTCCCGGCGCTGGGCCTGGCGCAGCAGGTATTTGGCTTCGTCCTCTTCGCTGCGAAAGGCGCTGGCTTTGGTGCCGCTCTGTTTGAGGGCGCTTTCGGCACGCAACTGCTGCTGACGACGCTCGGCAAAGGCGGCGCGCTCTTCGTCGCTCATGGCGGGACGTTTGTTGAGTTCGACGCCTGCGGCGGTTTGGGCGCCGGTTAAGGCGCTGCTGCTATGTGGCTGCTGGCTTTTCGGAAATGCGGTGATGCCCTGGTTACGCAGCTTGGCGGCTTGAACGATCTGCTGGGCCATTTCGCCAGGGTTGACGGCTTTGCCGGCTTGGCGCAGCTCTTTGCGTTTCTCGGTGAGGGTGGCGCGCTGCATGGCTTTGGCCTGGGCGGTGAGTTCGCTGAGGCTGAGGCCACTGTCGGCCAGCTGTGGGCACTCGGCCACACAGAGGAAGGCCATGCTGGTGCGTTCGAACACCATGACCCGCCCGACTTCGTCTGGGTCGTGGCTGACGAAAACGGTTTCGCCAATCATGGGGGCCAGCTCCGGTGCCAGGTAGCTGAGGCCTTCGACGACGATGCCAGCGTCTTTGTTGATGGTGCGTTCACCCGCCGGGCGGCCACTTTGGGCAGCCACCGGGGTGAGCAGTAAGTCCAGGCTGCGGGGGTTGCCGATGGTCTGCAAAGGCAGGGTGCAGCTTTGCCAGCGCTGCATGGGGCTCATGCCCAGGGAGCGATGACGGTTATGCAGGTAGAGGTTCTCTATCCAGTCATCGATAACCAACTGCAGCTCTTTGCTGGAGAGGCTGACTTCGATCTGCTCGCTGCTGCCCTTGGCCATGATGCGCTCGGCGAAGGAACGACGGGAGCGGATCTCCTGACGCTTGGCGACGTTGTGGCCGCCGTAACCCGGCAGCAGGGTGCTGATGCCGTGGGCCCAGGTGCGGAAGAAGCGCTCGATGAAGGGCTTTTCATCCCCATGAAAGGGCTTGGTCAGGCACTGCTGTACGCCGACGTTCAGCAAGATGGATTCGATGCGGCGAGAAACGTAGTCCTTACCGTTGTCGGTAACCACGGTCTCTGGTACGCCCAGGGTCAGCAGTGCTTTGCGCAGCAACTGACTGACGGTGGCGGCGCTGGAGGTGGGGACCACCACCACCAGGGGGCGGCGGCTGTAGACGTCGATCATGCCGACGATGGAGTAACGGCCATCGGTCAGCAATACGTCCGATGGGGTGGAGTCCAGCTCCCATACCTGGTTTACCCGGATTACGTCTTCGCCCATGCGACCCCAGGCCACCTGGCGTTTGTTCTTGAAGTCGTCCGGGGCGCGCAGCTGGTGCATCAGCAATGGATTCGCCTGGGCAAAGGCGGTAAGCCAACGGCGACAGGCACTCTCTGAGGGCAGATCCCACTCCAGGCCTTCAACCTGGCTTTTGGACGCGATGAGCTGGAACAGCAGCCTGGGGGTGATGTCGGGCTGGTGGTAGAGCACGCCTTTGCAGTAGCTGAGCATGTCAGGCTGGCGCTCAATCTTAGAGGCGCCCTCCTCCCTTTGATAACGCCCCGCCAGAGCGGCACTGCCATGCGCTTCAAACAGTGAATTCCAGCGGTAGAGGGTGGCGCGGTTTATAGTGCGCACCTGCTGATAGACCTCTTCCCTCAGGGAGAGGGAGCGCTGGTTGAAGGCGTCGATGAAGCGGTTGACCCCTTCCATCTTGCGCTTGGCCTGGGCATAGGGCCCGACGAACGCCCGGAAGGCGGCAACGATGGCGGTTTTGGCACAGGCGCGGTCTGCCCCCCGCTCAGAAAGCTGCATCATGGCCGCCGCGCTGGCTTCGCGCTGCTGCTGTCGCTGCTCGAAGCTTTGCTGATCGTCGCTCTGCTTTTGGGTAGCCACAGCTTTGCCCGAGATAAATGCCGCATCGGTGGTGGCCAGCTCTGCCGCCTGCTGATGCGCCACCTGCACCTGAGCTTCGGGAGGCAGGCAGTCGGAGCGGTACTCCTTGCCCTTTCCTTGCTGACGGCGACGTACCTGATCCGGCGCTGCCAGACGGTTGAGCTTGTCGCGAGTGCGTCGTTCAGAGCCGGGCATGCCAGGTAGGCCACAAGCTTGGGCTGGCGTTAACCAGGTGCTACTCATGAGTGCCTCCAAACAGGTCAAAGCCCAGGGTTTGAGAGAGGTCACTGATGATCGATTTGGACAGCTTGCGCTTAGGCTTACGGTTGTTTTCAGGGGCAAACAACTGGATGCAATGAAGCACGGTTCTAGGGTTGTAACCATGCTGCATTGCCCATGCGCGGCAGGTGAATCCCTTAGCCCTGAGCGCGCCCTGGATGTGATTGGCGGTTTCTATCCTCATACCTAATCCCGTGGTAATATCAATCAGTTATCTGTCGCATTTGGCAACTTACCGAATGCGACATATTTACAGCATTGATCGAGATATATGTCGAGTCAAGAGCTATTTGCTGCGTCCGCAACATATTTGCAGCAAGGCAAGGAATCGAATCCGGTTTATACTCAATGAATCAAGCGGTTACCTTCAAAAGGGACAAGCTAATGAAAAATGGGACAAAACGTCCGAATCCTGAAGAGCAAAAAGGACGGTTCCCTGCGCGATTGGAGAGTTTGTTAGAGGGGCAGAGCCTGCGCTCTTTTTCTCGCAAGGTCGGGATAAGCGATACCACCATCGCTAAGTACCTGTCTGGAGACACAGACCCAACCCTGGGTAAGCTCGAAATGATTGCAGACGCTTGTGGGGTAAGCCTTGCCTGGCTGGTGACGGGACAAGAAGAGAAGGCTGCAGAGGTCTTATCCTCTGAGTTCGATGAAGAGTATGCGCTGATTGACGGCTTCCATGCTTCCGTATCGACCGGCCACGGCACCTCCTGGGACAATGAGCCGGTACGCCGCAAGCTGGCGTTTCGCAAGAAGTGGCTGAGCTACCGTAAGCTGCAACCCGAATCCCTGAAAGTGGTTTTCGCCAAAGGCGACTCCATGGAGCCGACCATCCACAGCGGCGACAGCATCCTGGTGGACGTTTCCATCCAAACCCTGTCCGATGGCAGCATTTTCGTCCTGAGCCTGGGCGGTGACCTCTACGCCAAGCGGCTCTCCAGGCGCTTCGATGGCGGCATCGAGATCATCAGCGACAACAAGGAATACGATAAGCAGATCGTGCCTGCAGATGAGCTTGAGCAGCTCGACATCATCGGCAAGGTGGTGTGGATAGGAAAGGACGTCGACTGATTACAGCGTCCCTTACCAAAGGGACGTTTTCTCACTCCTGCCGACGCGGACGGCAGTTCTCATTACTGGTGACGTCGCCCTCGCGGCGTCCCTTTAAGTTCTCATTCCAGCCGCAGCCAGCCCGAGATCGTTAAATCCTCCATAAAGCCCGTTTTAACGGGGCCTCTCAGCAGATCTCACCCGATCTCATTAGATCCCGGATTTCTCATACCCACTGACGTCCTACAATCAAGACACGTATCGCAGCCTAACGTCGGCTCCGCCAACAAGCACAACTCTTACACCGTCTCATAATCACTTAGTCGTGGGCTCAAACCTCTCCGGTGCCACCATATACAGAAAGCGCAGCAAATTAGTAACCGCTTTGCCTTTATTTTTTGTGCCGCGCATGTGCCGCCTTTGGCATCAATAGAACGGCCAAGTTGAGAGCATCTGATCGGACTATACATCCATCGCTTTCTTGCCAATCTGTGTACTGCTTCCAAAGACGAGGCTAGCTTACAATCAGTTCTTCTCTCCAAGCTTGTCCCACACTAGGACACCTAACCTAGCTCTGCTTACGCTTAGCGAACACGGTGTAACACGTCGATTATGTCAAATGTCTAGGTCTGCCCTCCCACCGGCCAAAGGAGAGATGAACTCCCCAAAACGTGCTCATCCCTGCAATATCAGGGCTTTGCCGTTGATCCTATTGACCAATCTTCGTGTATGGTCCATAGTCATCTCACTATTCTCAATTATCTGGTTTTTTGAGATCAACATGATTAAGCATCCCCCAAAATTCGATCCAAACTGGCCTCACGCGGTCAAAGGAAGTGAGCATGAAAGCCTCTACTGGAAGCTTTTTTCTCAGGTTGATAGTAAGGGACGTTACCTCCATTGGGATGAATATCGTCATAGATTCGATGCGAAGTTGAAGCCAACCATTGCTTGGTCTGTGGTGAAAAGTGCGCGCCAGCCTAGCAGGCAATTCCTGTACGAGTTACCAAACTCAACAGACAAGCGCTTCTTGTCTATAAATACTATTCCTTCAATTAATAGACGGTGTTCGTTTGTTGATAGATGGTGCTCTGGCCCTGCTTTTAACGCGATGATCAACTCAATGGACGCGCTTCAATATCTTATCGAGGATTTGGACGAAGAAGAGTCTATTGCTTCGAGCCAGCTTGAAGGGGCAGCAACCACAAGAAAAGTAGCAAAGGAAATGCTACAAACAAAGAGAGAACCAAGAAGCAAGGACGAAAAAATGATCCTTGGTAATTTCAAGATGATGAATTTCGTATGGGAGATGCGGAATGAAGATTTAAATTTAAATTTGATTAAACAATTACATGCGATCGGCACGGAAGACATCGATGACGAGCACTACTTCCCAGGTGAATTTAGAAAGTCGAACGACGTTGTTGTAACAGATTATGACGACAACATACTACATCAACCGCCAGATACAAAAGAGTTGAATTTTAGACTTAAGCTCATTTGTAACTTTGCCAATAAAAAGCATCAAGAGCTAGATACCAACGAATACCTTCATCCTATGGTAAAAGCTATCGTGCTCCATTTCTGCATAGGATATGAGCACCCGTTTCATGATGGAAATGGCCGTGTAGCTAGGGCGCTTTACTATTGGTATCTGTTCAAATGTGGTTACAAATCATTCAGGTATATATCTATCTCTGCTCTGTTAAAGCAGGCTGATACAAAATATGGCAAGTCATATCTATATACCGAGTCTGATGACCATGATTTAACATACTTTATCGATTACCAATGTCAGGTCATCGAAAGGGCTGTAAACAACTTTGTTTCCTTCGTACAGCGTTCAATTACTGAGAGACATCAGTTTGATCAGTGGATGTATGAGAGCAGACTAATGTCTGTATTAAATACACGTCAAAGTTTGATTGTCTCAATGATTGCTTCAGGTAGACAGACTGTATTCGTTGTTAAAGAGCTCCAAGAAAGATTCTCTGTATCAAACAACACGACGAGAAATGACTTGGAGCAGCTTGCTGACTTAGGATTTCTAATTCGTCAAAGGCAGGGTAGAAGTGTTATCTACAGAGGTGAGCCCGGTTATAGTAAAATCAGGAAGATATGGGACAAAGTGAAGTCTGATTAACCTCATTGTCTGCGCAGATACCCAGCGAGGGTTCTGCGCAGACAAGTAACTTTTACCAATCACACATCTTATTCAGCAATGACCCCATAGCTTCTTCAAAAAAAGTTTCTTATTTCCTCCATAAGAAAATCTAGCCAGGGGGGCGGTACTTAGGCTAAGGGCCCTAGGGATTTGACCCGCCCCCGGGGTATTAAGAACGACAGCCGCCAAACCTCAAACCACCACCAGGCGCACGGCGGGCCTAAGCCTTACCCATGCCACCCTAATAACTTTGCGAAGCGATGGGGCCCCACTGAATGCTTCTGGTCAGAGCTGGCGACTCAGCAGAAAGTAGTGTAAAGCAACATCCAACTAACCAACATTCAGGCCTTTCATTGACCTGTTCTTTTCAGATGTGCGCTAGGTCCCCCCCCTCTAAACCCTCATAAGCCCCTTTTTCACCCTTTAGAGGGTTTAGAGGGGGGCTTACCCCCGCGTATTTGTTTATTTTCACAAGGAAAGAGACTACAGAACAAAATCAATTAAGTGATATATATCCACACCTCACTGGTTGCGAGGTCTTATGCGCAGGTTGCTCAGGTCCCGAGCCCAGGTGAATTCTGGGATCTTGGTTACCAGTGGTGGATCACTAGCAACCCAATAATTTCTCAATCTGCGCGATGCCGCGCCCCCACGACAAGGGGGAGGGGGTCGGAAGGACCCGCGACACACCCACTCAATGTCTGCCAACCACTAAGAAAGGAACCACAGAAAGATCTAACCATTGCCGGGCACCTTGCGAATTCCTTTCTTTTTGCTCCGTCCCCTTTCTCACGATGTGCCTCCAGCCCATACCAGCTCTGACATTTAACAAATACCGCCAGCAAATCGAGAAAGGAGAAAGGACCAACTTTTCCCTACCTAAATGTCGGAATCCCCGAGGCACCAGACCCCATCTTGCGGCCTCGCGCCGGAAGGACCCAGGCGGAATCAAGGGAGGTGATATAGGAAATGCCAACCTAGCGGCGCCGACAGCAGCCTGACAGGTTGATGTTTCTCAAGGATGAGGGAGGCGAGGAGGCAGGAACTGCGAACCCGAGGGGCGAAGCCTAACGATGAAACAACAACCACACCTGTGATGGCCTGGTATGTCGCCCTTTACCGCGCCGCCGCGCACCCACGAGGCTAACCAAACGAAGGGACCCGCCCTGTACAACCTTATGGTTCCTTACTTACTGCCAAGGGTTTCACAACCAGTCAAAAACCATAAGCCTTTAGCCTTTAACCTTTAGCCTTAGCTACTGTCTCAGGATTCGCTGTGTAGACCAATTGCCCGAGCTCATATTCCATGACGTTTCCCAAAGTTAGCCACAGGCCACCCATATCGAACAGATCAATCTCTCCAGGGTGACTACTGACGAACTCCAGCGCCTTGCCTTTCCCCAGCAACACAAAACGATCTGATACCTCCACAGGTTTGTCTAAGGCTACCGCCAGGCTAGAACATGAAGCATAAGGGCTTAAGACCTGTTCTGCGCTATCCCACACCTTCCCGGTTACACCTGCGTGGCCGGATAGTGCCCCTGCTGCGCCAACCGATGCCGCCGCCAACAACGACAGGCCAGCAATCCACTTGACTCCTCTCATCCCCTATCCCTTTATAGTCCAATACCTTGAGGTCTTTGAGAGTACAAAACTCCAGCTATCGATGCCGGAGCTTTTTCTAGATATACGCTAGGCCCCCTCTCTAAACCCTCTAAAGTCCCTTTTTCGACCTTTAGAGGGTTTTGAGGGGTGCTTACCCCCGCGTATTTGATTTTTTCAATCGGTGTCCGCTTGCCTCCTAGCATCCAGGAGGACCGAGCGATTAACCATGGCTCCTCCCGGATCTTGAAATGGTCATTGATAAAGATCTAACCAGGGGTGGGCGATGCTGGAGTCAGGCGCCCTAGAGATTCGAGCCGCCGCCCCGGGTAATGGCAGTGAGACTCCCTCTACGCGCAATTGCCTCACAGCTAGCATTGGGTTAGGTTCTAGAGGCTTAAGTATGATGAATCCTTATAAGGTCAAAATGACAAGAATTAACTTATCAATGAAGGCAGCTGGATATGAACAAAGCTGACTTGGAGGCGCTTACAGACACGCGAGTCGAAGATGCCCGAATACTTCTTCAACATGGAAGGTACCCGGGAGCCTACTATCTAGCAGGTTACGCCGTTGAATGCGCGCTAAAGGCTTGTATAGCTAAGCAAGTGAACCAATTCGACTTTCCAGACAAACAGCTGGCACAGAGATGTCACACTCATAAGCTCTCGGACCTACTAGGAACCGCAGGCCTGAAACAACGGCTAACTGAGCAAGAGCATGCCAACCCCGAGTTTGAGCTTAACTGGGCAGTAGTGAAAGACTGGGCAGAGACCTCAAGATACGAAGCAACTATTGGTGAAAGAAAAGCATCGGATCTATATGATGCCGTCACCGCAGCAGATTCAGGAATTTTGGAATGGCTGAAACAGTACTGGTAAGCACTTCACTATCAGATAATATGGTGAAAGCCGGAGCCCAGCTCATACGGCGCCTAGATGAATCGAACGCACAAGTATCGAGTTCATTCTGGTTCTATCTCTCTGAAGAAAGAGCTTGGAAGCTAATCATTGCCTCCCAACTGGTAGACGATGAGGGGCCACGCTCCTTCTACAAGAGAATTGTGGACGCTAACAAACTAGCGATTGATGATGAGAAGACCATTTCTCTGAACGATATCGGTGTTTATGGCCCGACCAACAATATCGTTCAACTCTTGAGGTTTGCTATTCATACCGGCGATGGGATTTCTGACGTCAGATTTTCTAGAAACACCATCAATGGGCTGTTCATTGAAGATGCCCATATCTATAGATCTACTTAGGGACATTCTTATTCAAGTCGGCACGGCCAGAACACCCCATTCAGCCATGATCTGATCGACAGTCATGTGCTTTTCACTGGCAGTCTTGATGGCATGCGCCTCTTTGGACAGAAAGGTGAAGGTGCCACCGAACTCGGAACCTCCTTTGCTCAGTGGCACTATGTGATCCACAGCGTAGCCGGGCACATAGCAGCCGTTGCGCTTCAGCTCATACTGGCATAGCCCCTTGGCATTGGCTTTAACCTGGGCCCGAATCTGGCGCCACTGGGGCGTGTTGTAGATACGCCAGCCGCCCATGCGCGGGTTTCCTTATCATGGAATGACCGCCAGTTACTGGCCTTGGCCGGGGCACATACTTCACAGTACCCATGGCGTTCTCTGGACTTTCCTCGACAGCCTTGTGTACGGCAGGCCCTAGGGGTGCATGGTGGCATTGTTGCTTCTCCTTCTCAGGCTTGTATCAGCCCGATTTTTCCAGATATGCGCTAGGCACCACCCCCTCTAAACCCTCAAAAGCCCCTTTTTCGACCTTTAGAGGGTTTTGAGGGGTGGTAACCCTATGCGTTTCTGAGATTTCTGTTCCAGCGATAGAGGGTGGATGGTCGGCCACCCTGGCGGCTCAAACTCTCCACCAGGTAACCATGCTCCACCAGCTCACAGAGAGAGGCTTTAGCCGCTTCCGTCTTGCTGAGCCCGGCCCAGCCCTTCTGTTTCACGTCCTTCACCCTGAACGGTTCTGGTAGCTTGTCACGGCGATCCAATATCAACTTAGCTCCCGCCACTTCCGGTGCCCGAGCCTCGGAGTAGATGCGGGCCGCGTGTGTCTCCAGATACTCCACCCAACGCACCGCCAGCCGGGCCGACTCTCCGGTTACTCTCTCTCCTGGCCCATGGGTCACTAAGTTGATGATCAGTGCCAGGGCTGGCATCAGTGATCCGTACTTCACTAAGTGACTTTCCATGGCCGGATGAATATCCGGAGACGCGCACCGACTAGATAGCTCCCTGTGCCACTGGTTAAACACCGCCTGGCCATCGTCATCAAAGCGGATCCCCACCTGTTCCCCGTATTCATCAAGAGTAGGAGGCGGCAGATCCGCGGCTCTACGAAAGGCGTGAATAGCTTCATCCTTGGCGGCTTTACTCGGTGGCCGGTCCTCTCCTTCCGATACCCGGGCATCGGGGTACACCGCCAGCTGTAGCCGTTGAACAAATCCATCATCCCCGGCGCCCTGGCTAACCGCATTGGCAATGTATGGGGCAAACTTCGCAGGTTGGATACCACCGATCACCGACAATGTAGCTGACTCAATAACGGTGGTTCCCCGTCCGATTCGGTCATAAGTGAAAGAGCTGTTCCCGTTATAGGCCTCCAAGTAGAAAGCCCGGTCCCCCTGACGGTCCTCTCTCTCCATGCTAACCAACCATCCGGTTAACTCGTCCCGCTCCAGTAGTAGGCCATTAGGGTTTTCGTTCATCAATTCCCCCAGCTTCTCTACGGTCGCATCATTCACCAGATAACGCCGGGGCTTAGGAACGGCAACGGCCTGAGCCTTGATAGTCCGCAACTTGCGCTCAGCCTCCTCGATGGCGCCATGGTCATCACCAGCCGCGGCTTTATCGAGTGCCTTCTCTGCGGCCTTGGCCAGCGCTTCATACTTGCGGCGCTCAACCTCGTAAGCGATCCGCTCCTCCTCCCACTGCTTGGCCGCCTCCGCCGCTATTGCTTTGAGTGGCCGCAATGCTTCAGCCATGGCTGGGCTTTTCTTTGTCGAGGGGCGCCCAATCAATGCCCCCCACAGGTTAGGAGTGACCGCCCAGCTATCCAAGCGCTTAGGCTTAATGGTTGCTTGATTGCCGATCACCGACCCTAGAGCCACCATCACCGCAACACCAATGAAGTCAGGAGGACACCCGATACGCTCAGCGGCGTCTCTCACGTAGTCCGCCAGCCCGCCAGGCATCATCTGATAATCGAACGGCATCACCGGGGGTAATTCGGTGGCCAGGGGGGTGATCTCTGGCTCACCGCTGCTAGATGCCTTCTGTATGGCGTCTATCTCAGTTAGTGCCTCAGACGCTGCCAGCTCATCACCACGGCCCTTAGCCTCCGAGAACTGGCGCAATGCCTTTTGAGTCCTGCGGAACTCGGATTTGCGTTTAACCAAACTCACATAGTGGGGGCAATTCGCCGTAGAAGGCGTGTTCCGCTGAATGTCTGAAAGGTAGGCCACGCCGCCACTCGCCTCTATCTGGCCATCCCGCTTTAGTTGATCTTCAACGGTCACCAGATCCGGCGCCGCTCCCCGGCCAGCAACCGCCAGCATTGCCCGGGCTATCGCTTGGTGTCCCGCGTCCTCAAAGTCAGCAGCATTCAAGGAAGCCAGGCAGCCGATCTGGCCGGTGACCAGAACACTACCCAGGACGCTTTGCTCTGCCGCTTGGCTCATACCCTGCCCCCTCTTTGCTTGATCAGGTGTGCGAGGTTATCGCCGGCATCACCGACACCCTGGGACAGCTCCCCAAGGATCCGCATTAATGACCCCACATTTAGGCAAAGCGCAGGAGGTAACCCTTCAGGGGCGTCCCCCATTCCCGCATGCTCTACCAGCTCGCCGAGCGTCTGAATACTCAGGGCGATATTTTCCCGGGCATCACAGGCCGTTTCATAGGCCCGCTCCAGCTCTGGCCTGGTCATTGGGTGCCCGGCATTGGATAAGCCCATAGGGAAGGTGTCGATCAGGTCGCGCAGATAGGTCTTAGTCATGGTGCCCCCCTTTCAGTTCGGAGGTGGCCGCCAGCTGGCGGACCTGCTGAGCACGACAACGGAGAGAGGAGATCACCCCTTTGGTGTATGCCGCTTTGCGGGGGTAGCGCCCCAGCCAAACTAGGCCGGCCTCTGTACGAGTGTAGAAATCTCGGGTGAGCCTGGCTGGCTTGCCAACAAAGACACCTGGTACGGCGTTCAATGGTGTAACATTAGGCTTAGACATTGCTGATACTCCAATATCAGTGATTGTTAGGCCCCTGGTTGGTGTTGGCGCACCTCCGGGGGCTGCTTGTTTTCGGTTGCCACAAAGGATATTGTGTACCACAACCTCGGTCACATCATTCATATTGTGGTACACAATGTCAAGCAAGAAAGATCCCAACGAATACACACAGTTCAAAATGCGCTTATCTGATTCTGAGAAGGCAAAGTTGATGGAGGCTGCCCGAGCGGACGGCTTTACCCGAGCAGGAAAACCGGCTTTGGCTACCTGGCTAAAATCCCTGGCACAGCAGCGCATCGATACCCTGAAGGCAGAGGGGAAGCTACCCAGCGAATAGGCTATGCTCCCCAGAATAGTCATCCTCCATTGGAGGCCCATCCTCAAATTGAGGCCCGGCCCCCACTGGGAGATGGGGAAGAATCTACCAATAGCTGTCATGCTGCCGCCCCCTTGCCCATACGAGCGATATATCGAGCCACTTGGCGCTGACTAAGGGGCTGATCATTCCTCCTGCGTCTCAGCAGGTTCACCAGCTTTACCAGGTCGCGACAGGCTTTGGCGTCCGCCAGCCAGTAACGGCTGAAGTTGGCTTTGAACCCCCTAGGGCTGATGTACGGATCACTACGGCTCACAATGACGATACTGTGACGGTTCCGCAATGCGGAGATATCGCTGTTCAGGCAACTGGTCCAGTAACCGCCAGCGGCCTCTATTCGTTCCACGTCCTGACGACTGCCTACCTGGTGATCCAGTGTGTGAACCCCCTCCGGGCCTCGCTCGAGGAGCACCATTGCCAGCAACTCTAACTTTGTGGGATGATGATTTTGCGTAGAGATTACGGGGCCGTCCTTCGGGGCGGCTTCGTTATATTCGGTCATCGCCCCCCCCTATACCGCACGAGACGCAGTAGCTGATTCCATCCAAGCTTGTAGCTCTGAAAGACGCCAGGCGTTAGTTCGTTCCCCCAGTTTTACCCGTTTAGGGAAACGGCCCTCCCGTTCTAGCTCCCAGCGTCGCTGACGGCTTAGTGCGGTAATGGCCTTACATTCGGGTTCAAGGATGAAGCGATCTGAGCTAGATTCCGCCAGCTTAGACACTGCCAAGTGTTTGGGATGCGGTGAGGATTTGTGATTAATGGGTGCTGTAGTCACCATGCTCTCCTGTTCGTTGTTTAACGTCTGGAGAGCAATGTATGGGTAAGTAGATGAGAGGTCTCTGCTGATCGAGAAAGGGACTTCAGGACCCAATTAGGCACTTTTCAAGAAGCCCCCAGTTTCAAAATTTCCAAACAGGTAAAAAACAGATTCAATCCTCTTTTGAGCGATACCTTCCTATGGGTCGAGCCGCTAACTCTGGCTGGGTTGCCAAAAAGCCCCTAAGTTGTATGACAAAGTTAGGGTCAATAGCACGAAGAAACCACTTGCCACCTTTGTCCTTACTGATCCAGTTACTATCCTTGGTCCAATCATCACCGAACAGAATCCTGGCCATTACAGAGCGATTTATCTTCACGCCCTCTATCAAGGCCCATGTTTCTAAATCCAGCCAGGGGATCAATTTATAGTCCAGAATTTTTCTAATCGTTGACTCCCCAACCCTTGCCATTGGCTTATCCGGCTCAGGGGCGTTCATTTTCTTCCTCCAATGAGGAAGCAACGTAGCTATAGCTCCAATAATCTGTTCATCAGTGTTATCTGTTAACTGAATTTCCGCTAGAACGTTGTGTGGGTACGCCTTTACATCCTCTGAAGCAGACACATGATCATGAATACTGTTTGAAAGCTCACCATCGCAGATCTTATCGAATATCGGCTTCTCAGATAGCTTAGGAATGTCTTCTCGCTGTATCGCATGTTCCGTATAGCCAGCTAGAAGCCCGAAAGTCAGGGGCTCAACAACGTCATACATAACCCCCAATCTGTTCTCATGTTCATCAGCGCTCGTGATTCCTCGGGCTTCCCCTACCGCCCACCTCACGCCTCTTGGCTCAATAGGCTTACTCGACTTAATACGTTCAAGCGCAACATCTCTAGGAACCAAGCCCTCGGAGCACCATAAAAATATTTGTGCACGTTCGTAGAGCACGTTAACCACATCAAGTCCTGACAGGTCCTTAATATCGTCATAATTGCCAAGACGAAACCAAGAAAGTATCTCTTCCGGCGTCCTAACTAATCTCTTACTCATTGCGCTACCCCTAACGCGCCCCTAAATAGAACAGCCGGCCAAACAGCGGGGCTTGCTGCCGTTCCCCTGGGGTAGCTACTCCGCCAGGGTAGGCCGACCAGATACGGTTAACCAGTCTGGTGTTTTGCCAGGGAGATTATGTTTCGGTTATCAGTGTGTGGGTCGTACGCGGGATCAGTCCGCCAGCGTTCCAGCGCCTCAGCCCAAACAGAAATGGCATGTCGCTTCTCTGGTAGATACTCGGCCCGGTCATAGTGCTTGGAGCTGGTATCGCTTCCTACGTGACTTTGCACTAGGTCACGGACGTGTTTAGAGATCCCCAGGTCACCAAGGCGGCTTTTCCAAGTTCGGCGTAGATCACGAGCGGTAAAGCGCTCCCACTCCTCCAGTTTACGCCCTTCAGCCTTGGCGGCCGTGGCCTCCTTGGCATTGGCCCTCTTGATGTACTTGCGAATGGCGATAGAAACATCACCGTTGGTCTTATGCTTGGCGGGATTGGTGTCCTGGCTGAACACCCACTGACTGTGACCGGTGATCTTCCTATGCTGCTTCAGCGCAGTGGCCAACTGAGGAGCAATCGGGATCAAGTGACTACTGCCGACCTTTGAGCGTTCGGGAGCCATTGACCAAAGCCCAGCCTTAAAATCCAAATCAGCCCATTGAACCCGTAGCGCTTCATCAACCCGCTGGCCGGCATAGAGCATGATCAGAATGTAGGCCCTGGACCATGGGTTGAAGAATTCAGGGTTATCCAAGTCATGTAGGAGCCGGTGAAGCTCGGCGCCGGAAAGGTTGCGATCCAGCACCCGCTCAGCCGCGGTTTGCTTTGGTACTGCCGCCACTGGATTAAGGGCAAGGCCAAACAACTGCCCTCGACGGTTATGCTTCGGATCATTGTCGTGGTGTAAGCCGTATTGGAAAGCGGCATGTAGCATCGCCCGGACTCGGTTAGAGTGGGTTTCAGCCCCTCGGTCAATCATACGACCTACCATTTCCACAATGTGAGCCGTGGTGACCTCCTTGGCTTTGGTCTCCAGGGGCAATACGCCGCCAGCCTCTTTACGCAGATCACGAAGCACCTTGGCATAGGTTCGCTTGCCATTGGCCTTCATGTTGTCGGTGTAAGCAATGAACAGTTGCTCCAATGTGCCGCACCGCTTTTCCTCGAGGCGCCTTTCCTCTTCGTCGGCCTGAATAGCCTGTAGGTGATCACGAGGACTGATACCCTGGTCCCACAGTTCCCCATACTCTCGGGCCTTGTCGAAGGCATCCGCCAGCGACGTCCCCGGATCTGTTGGCTTCACTTTGACGTTCCCGATCTTCAGCGCATTGCGGGCCCCGTTGTGCCACCAGGAGAAATAGAAGCTCTTAGCCCCACTGGGCTGAATCCTGACAGACAGGCACCCTTTACCCTTTCGGGCATTGACGTCATCCAGCCAGTAGCGGGAGGCTTTTGGTCCGGCGTTCTTGATAGCGCTGGCGGTAAGTCGAACTTTAGGCATTGGGCTCGCTCCGGTGATCGGGTCTCGCTAGAAACGGGTCTCGCTTCGGGTCTCGCTTTGAAAGCGTCGGGTCTCGCTCTGGGTCTCGTTTCGAGACTTGACGATAGCGAACAAAAACGCCCCGTTAGCCAATGATATTACAGGATTTATCATTAACAAACTGAAACGAAAGCGAACAGCAAAAAACGGTAATTTTTCCGACTCCTAAGCGGCCGATCGAGGTTCGAGTCCTCGTGGGGAGGCCACTTCAGTAGAGAGGAAATGCCGCTGGATTACGGCCTTCGCAACAAAGGCCGTCCAGGGATAATAGGAGTGTTGCTTGGGCACCCACCACCGGTCTGAGAGTTAAACGACGAAAGCTAATTCGGGAAGCCTTCAGACCGGCAAAGACTACAGCTCCGTCTCCCCCATCATTGCTTCCTCCTCCAGCAGTTCGTCCATAGCAGTGTCCACAGCAAAGTGGCGCGTCTGCCAGCGCCCGAGAATCCACGCTTCCAACGCTTGGCGGCGATGATTGAGAGACTCCAGAGTCCAGTCGTCGTAAGTAGCCAACTTGCGCTCCTGCTTGATGCAGGAGTCGCTGTAACTGGGGCTGACGCCGGGGGCGCCCTTCTTTCGCTGAAAATCGAAGTTGGAGTAGCTGGCGTTGTCCTTGGTCAGCACCAGGTTGCCCAGATCGTGCAGATAGGTGGCGCGCTCCTCGTCACTCCACACCTTAAGCCAATGGGAGTCTTCCGCCGGGTTTTGGGGCAGGATGTGTTCGATGGTGGAGTCTTTGGCCAGCTCCTGCCAGGTGATTTTCGGCTTGCTGCCCTTGCCCTCTTTGTCCATCAGGTGGTGCTCGTATTCAAACAGGGTGTATTTGAGCAGCCTGCGCCAGTGGTACCACTTGCCCGGCTCCTTCAATTGCACCGCAAAGGCGCTGTCACTGGCGTAATAGCGAATCAAGTCATGAACCTTGGCGACTGTGGCCTCCAAATTCGGCTGACTTTGATTAAACAGCTCGTGGCCCCAACGATACAGAGTGGAGCTGCCCGAATTGCTGCGCTTGCCCTCGAACAGAAACACCCGATAGGCGTAGCACTCCAGCGCCTGCAGCAATTCGATGTACTGGGCTTCGGTCACCTCGCCGGCCTGCCAGCGGCTTCGGGCCGCCACCAACAGCGGCAAGAAGTTGGCGATGTTGCCTGTGTTGTTGATTCGCTCCAGCCAGGCCAGTTCGGCGGCGGAGTCAGTGTTGTCCGCCGTGGGGCTGATGACAACCTGGTAGTGGCGGGCTACCTCAGGTAATCCCTTCACGAACTTCAGCATAAAGGCACGGGTTTCCGCCTTGGTTTTAGTGCCCTTTCCAGGCTGTCCATCGACAGCGAAATCTCTCAGCGGAATGTATTGAGGTTGCTTGAAGCCGTCATAACCCTTCCAGTTTTTCGGCAGATGATGGCAATAAAGAGTCCACGCTAGGCGCAGACATTGAGACTCGCTGCCACCTGAGTCGCCCACAAAGCCGTAGGTGTCACGCCAGGCCAGGTTCACCCGGCTGGTCAGTTCCTCACGCTCCTCGGGCGCACCGTTACGGGCAGTCCAGTGCATCAGGTAGTTCTTCAGCAGCTCCAGCACCGACAGCTCTTTGCCCCGGGAATTCATCAGCTCGAAGGTCATGCCAATCTCGCACTCCTCCTCGATGGTGTAGGAGGTAAACACTAACTTACCGGTGATCGCCTCAAACAGCTGGATCAGGTAATCCACGCCCTTGGCATCGTCAGCCAGAAGCTCAGCGACGTGTGCCTGAAAGTAGGCGGTAGCTTCGCACAGACGGCGCTGATGTGGGGTGGAGGGTAGCTTGAGTGGTCGCCCTTCTGACAGAAGCCGATGGAACAGCTCGGCGGTGTCATTATTC
Source organism: Ferrimonas sp. (assembly GCF_048263965.1). Lineage (NCBI taxonomy): Bacteria > Pseudomonadati > Pseudomonadota > Gammaproteobacteria > Alteromonadales > Ferrimonadaceae > Ferrimonas > Ferrimonas sp. Next base: position 247,085 of record NZ_JBLXDO010000002.1, read on the forward strand.
AGGGTGAGCTTGCAGCGCAAACCGTCGTAAAGAAAGTCGGCGATATCCCGCTCATACTCGGTCCGCCCCTTGGCTATCAGGGCATTGATGATCACCGACAGATACAAGCAGGTCGTCGTCAGGCGCTGCTGACCATCCACCACATCGACCACCTTGGCCGGTCGGCGCCCATAGGTGGCGGTAGGGTAACTGGCCTGATAGGTCACCACGGTGCCGGTGTAGTGGTAGTGAACATTGTCGTCGGTGACCAAGGCATCCAGATCCTCAACGAAATCCCGCCACTGCTTCTTCTCCCAGGCGTAACCCCGCTGATAGTCGGGAATGTGGAACAGGGTGCTGGAGAAAAGGTCGGTAAGCGATTGCTTGTTCATTGAGTGGTTCCTGACTCATCAAGGGTGTGCCAAAGACCGCCTCTGACATCACAACAAAGCCTTATACCATGGTGACTTATGCTTTGAGTAGTGAACCGGTCACGGCAGGGGAATGGAGCTGGACGACAGGTCAGACAGAAAAACCCCGCCACCAGCCCGGAGGCCGATGACGGGGAGGTCGATTACTGGTTGGGCATCAGTGGGGCGATGACCCGGGGCAGGACGCCCTGAAGCTTGGAGATGGCCACGCCGTAGTTGGTGATGGGCACGCCGCGCCGCTGACACTCGCGCACCCGGCGCAGCATCTCGGTGCGGTTGAACATGCAGGCGCCGCAGTGGATCACCAGGGCGTACTCCTCCAGGTTGTCCGGAAAGTCGTGGCCCGAGACCACATCAAACTGCAGGCTCTTGCCGGTGTATTTACCAATCCAGTTGGGCAGCTTCACCCGGCCGATGTCATCCTCCTGCACATTGTGGCTGCAGGCCTCGGCGATCAGCACCTTGTCGCCCTCCTCCAGGCTGTCGAAGCGCTCGGCACCCGCCACCATGGGCGGCAGGTCACCCTTGAAACGGGCAAACAGGCTGGAGAAGGTGGTCAGGGGAATGGACTTAGGCACCACCTGGTCGACGAACTTGATCACCTGGGCGTCGGTGATCACCAGCTTGGGCGGTATGGTGAAGCGCTTGAGCGCGTCGGCCAGCTCGGTCTCCTTGACCACCATGGCCATGGCGCTTCGGTCCAGGGCTTCGCGCAATACCTGCACCTGGGGCAGGATGAGGCGCCCCTTGGGGGCGGCGGTGTCGATGGGCGCCACACACAGCACCACGTCGCCACTGCGGTAGAGATCCCCGGCCAGCACAGGCTCCGCCTTGAGCTCCTCCGGTGCCAGCTCAAACAGCCGCTGCTTCAGGGCCGAGATGTTGCTGCCGGTGGCGGCGGAGACGCAGATGTGCGCCAGGCTGCGTTCCAGACAGAAGGCCAGGTCGTCCCGGGACGGCACCCGACTGTCCCCCTTGTTGAACACCACCAGAAACGGCAGCTCCAGGGACTGCATCTGCTCAATCAGCGCCAGCTCATACTCCCCCAGACCCTGCTCATCGGCGATCAGCATCGCCATGTCGGCGCGGCACAGCACCTTGTGGGTCGCCCCCACCCGCAGGGCGCCCAGGTCGCCCTCATCGTCGATGCCGGCGGTGTCGAAGATGGTCACCGGCCCCAGGGGCAGCAGTTCATAGGGCTTGGCCACCGCGTCTGTGGTGGTGCCCTTGGTCTCGGAGACGATGGAGATCTGCTGGCCGGTCATGGCGTTGAGCAGGGAGGATTTACCCACGTTGCGGCGGCCCACCAGGGCAATCTGGTAGCGCATGCCCCGGGGCGTGGCCTGAGCCGCAGCGTCGGCGGCGTTTTGCATTCCGGTACACATATCAATGACTCCTGGAATCACCACGGGCGCTGGAAGGCTCCAGGCCGTGCTGTCTTATCTGGTTACGCACGACCTCAAGCCGCTCGCGCAGAAACGCCTTGGCGGCATTCTTACCGGGGTAGATGTCGTACTTGGAAAACACATGCTGTGGGGTGAACGACGGCATCACCACGTTGCAGCCCCGCAACAGGGCCAGGGCGCGGCCGCCGGGCTCCAGCACCTCCAGGGAACTGGTGGCCGGAATGTTGGCGCCGGGATTCATCAGCCGCAGTATGGCGCTGACCCTGTGGCTTTTGAGCACACAGCCGTTGCCGGAGAGGGCCATGGGAGTCTGGGGGTGGGCCACGAAGGGGCCGCAGGCGATCATGTCCAGCTTGAGGCGGGTCAATTCGATGATGTCCTGGGCCAGGGTCTCGTCGGTCATCCCCGGCAGATCGGTGATGATGCCGCAGCCGGTCTGATAGCCCAGGGCCTGAATCCCCTTAAGCCTGTCCAGACGCTCATCGAAGTTGGCCTTGGGGCGGGACTCGGCAAACAGCCTGCGGTTGAAGGTTTCCATCTTCAGCAGGTAGCGGTCGGCCCCCGCCTCTCGCCAGGCTCTGAGCTCCTCCAGGCTGCGATCCCCCAGGGACAGGGTGATCGCCAGCTTGTGTTTGGCCTTGATCTGAGCAATCAGCTGGGTGATGTCATCACAGTGGAACTTGCTGTCGTCACCGGATTGCAGCACCAGGGTGCCCATGCCGAAGCTGGCCACCTGCTCGGCCGCCTCAAGAATCTGATTGTGGCTGAGACGATAACGCACCACCTCCCGGTTGCCTCTGCGCAGGCCGCAGTAGTGGCAGTCGTTACGGCAGTGGTTGGAGAACTCGACGATGCCGCGCATAAACACCTGATCGCCAAAGGCGAGCTCTGTGGCCAGCCTGGCGCGGCTGAACAGCCAGTCGTCGTCGCTGCCGCCGAGCAGCTCCAGCACCTGTTGCCGGTTAAGCGGCATCTGGTCGGCCAGGGGCGGACTCATGAACGGCACTCCCCGGCCCTGGGGCTCACCTTGGCGGCGGCGATGCACTCCTGAACATAGCGGCCCAGGGCGATGGCCCAGGGGTCACTCTGCCGGGGCACCTGGCCCAGGTTGAACCACTGAATCAGGTCGCCCGGCGCCAGGCCCAGGGCGCAGGCGTCCAGTTGCAGCCACAGGCCCAGGGCGGCGGGCTCGGGGCTGTGGGCATAGTGGCCGACAAACAGGGTGTCCCCGACCAGCAGCTGAGGCTGCAGCGGCAGGGCGCTGGTGAGCACTAACTTCACCTGATTGGGGAACGCCTCAGACAAATCGTTGCACCACTGGCGCGAGGCGGCGTACACCCGGGAGATCTGCCCCGGGGTCATCCCCTGGCGCAGCACCTGGGAGAACTCCTGACGCCAGCACTTGGGCGGCAACACCGACAGTATGGTCAGGCGCTTGAGGCTGCCGTCAGCCAGGCGGCGACGCAGCATCGCCTCCACCGGCGAGCCGGCGAAGTTGTCGTAGATGGCGGCGTGCAGCACCACCTCGCTGGCCTCCTCCAGGGCCGCCAGCAGGGCGCCTCTGTCCAGGCCGGGACTGGGGCGCACGCCCCGTTGCGAAACGCTCATCACAGGTAGATGTCCCGTTCGCCGCCGTCGGTCTTGGCCAGGCAGGTGCGCACGTTACGCTCCCGGGCCGGACTCATGCTGGCCAGCTCCGACTCGATCAGGGCGTTGCCCGCTTCGCGGGTACGGTCGCTGGCGTAGTCGTTGAGGTACTCGCGGAAGGTGATCAGGGCATTGGGCTGGCAGAACTTGCCGATGAACTGCTGTTTGGCCAGGCCAATAAAGTGGTCGCCGGTGCGCCCCTTGCGGTAGCAGCCGGTGCAGAAGGAGGGCACAGACTTAGAATCGGTCACCAGCTCATAGATGATCTCGTCCATGGGGCGATGGTCCCCCAGGGAGAACTGCTCGGCGTCATGCTGCCGTTCCAGGGCTTTCTGGTAGCCGCCGGGGGCGGTGCTGGAGCCGGCGCTGATCTGGGAGACGCCCAGTTCCAGCAGCTCCTTGCGCATTTCGGCGCTCTCCCGGGTGCTCATGATAAGACCGGTGTAGGGCACCGCCAGGCGGGTGATGGCGACGATGCGCTTGAAGCAGTCGTCATTCACTTCATAGGGGGGGCGCTCACTGAGCTCGGAGCCGTGGGCGGGCTCGATGCGCGGGAAGGAGATGGTGTGAGGGCCGACGCCGCAGTTTTGCTCCAGCTCCTGCACATGGGCCAGCATCGCCAGCAGCTCGAATCTGTGGTCGTAGAGGCCAAACAGCACGCCGATGCCCACGTCGTCGATGCCCGCTTCCATGGCGCGGTGCATGGCGTAGAGCCGGTAGTTGAACCCCTTCTTCTTGCCCTTGAGGTGGACCTTCTCGTAGGTGGCCTTGTGGTAGGTCTCCTGGAAGCACTGGTAGGTGCCGATGGCCGCACTCTTCAGCACGCGGAAGTCTTCCACGCTCATGGGGGCGCAGTTGACGTTGATGCGGCGAATCTCGCCGCCGTCGCCATGTTTAACGTCGTACATGGTCTTGATGCTGTCGACAATGGCATTGACGCTGTTGCGCGGGTGCTCGCCGTAGACCGCCAGAATTCGCTTGTGGCCCATATCCTGGAGGATCTCCACCTCCCGGCGCAGCTCGTCGGTGCTCAGGGTCTTACGCTTGAGCTGATGGTTGTCCGCATTGAAGCCACAGTAGCTGCAGCTGTTGGCGCAGTGGTTGGAAACGTACAGCGGGGCAAACAGCACGATGCGGTTGCCGTAGATGGTGTCCTTGATCTCCCTGGCCACCGCAAACAGTTCCTCATCCAGTTCCGGGTGGGTGTTCTGCAGCAGAACCGCGGTCTCCTCCAGGGTCAGCCCTTGGCATTGGCGGGCCTTCTCCAGCACCGCCCTCACCTGCTCGATGCTGGGGTTGGCGCACTGGTCGATGATGGCCCACAGGCCATCGTCGTAGATGAAACTGGTTTGAGGATCGTAGACAGGCTGCTTCAGTGGATGGTGATGTGTGCTCATGTCGGGTCCAAGTCGGGTTTTCAGACGTTAAAAGCAGCCCCCTTGCGAGGGCTGCTTGTGTTTGAGTTAAGGGGTAAGCAAGGGCTTACTTGCGGGCCAGTTCGTCACCGCTGGTGGCCACCGGGGCGATCTCCTGCTCCACCCACAGTGGGGTGTACTCCGCCGCGTCGTGATAGGGCACGTTGCCGTGGATCATCATCGCCTTGAAGTCGTCGAAGCGGTACACCGCCAGGAACAGGTGAACCGGCAGGAAGGCTGTCAGCAGCAGGCCGCTGGCCAGGTGAGCCATGCCCAGCAGCCACACCAGGTCGCGAGGGGCGGCGTGGGGGATCAGCCACAGCACCAGGCCGGAGAGGATCAGTGCGGTACCGCCAACCAGCACACAGGCACCGAACAGCTTCTGGCCGGAGTTGTACTTGTTCATCGGTGGCACGGGCACCTTCTTGCCAAACAGGAACTTCTGCGGGTAACCGCCCAGAACCATAAACCACTTCACGTCGCGCTCAGACAGGCTGAACACCCGGGCCACGAACAGCACCACCCGGTCGAACGCCATCACGGTGAAGGCTACGGCATCCAGGGTCATCACCACACCGGCGATGATGTGGATGTTGTAGGTCAGCTGCATGCCCTGGTCGGTCAGCGGCTTGAAGAACAACAGCAGGCCGGTGGCCGCCAGAGGCAGGAAGCTCATCAGCAGGATGTAGTGAAACACCCGCACGTTCAGGGGGTGCTTGAGGATGGGCCTCATGTCATGTTGGTCATGATGCATTGTCGTCTCTCCCTTAGCTCAGCTTGGTGCGGTCAACGAAGTGGGTGTGCAGCAGCTCGTGGGAGATGTGCCCCAGAGGCTCGCCGCCGAAGTCGCTGTAGTACTTCTCGATGGCCGGGTTGCGGTGGCTGACGCGCACCTTGGCGATGGCGTCGTCCTGGTACAGGCCGGCGCTGCGGGCCTTGATGTAGTCGTTGCGACGAGCCAGCTTGTTGGCAAACCAGCCCACGGGGATGGCCATGGCGGCAACGAAGGCGGCGCCCACGGCCATGAACTTGCGACGAGACAGGAAGAAGCTGTCTTCGGCGAACAGATGGGTCTTCTTGGTCATGAGAGTCTCCTTATCCGATGTTGCCAATCCAGGATGAACCGCTGCCCTGTACGGGCTGACCGCCGCCGTTTACACAGCCGCCGGCGCAGTTCATCACCTCGATGAAGTGGTAGGGAGAGGTGCCCGCCGCCACGTCACGCAGAATGGGTTCGATGTTGTTGCCCATGTCATGAACCACCGCCACTTTCACGGTGACCTCCTGGCCCAACTGTTTGTCGAACAGGGTGACATCGGCTTCCTTAACGCCTTCGAGGCCACGCACTGGCTCCAGGTCCAGCTTGGCCATCTCGGTGTCGGTCAGCACCTTGTGGGCGGTACGCAGGGCCGCTTCCATTACGCCACCTGTGGTGCCGAAGATGGTGCCGGCGCCGGTGTACTGGGCAAACAGGCTGTCGCCTTCGTAGGCCGGGGTGGTGGCCAGATCGATCTTCAGCAGTTTGAGCAGCTGAGCCATCTCGCGGGTGGTCAGCACCGCGTCCACATCCGGGTACTCGGCGGCGTGAGAGCCATGCTCATGGTTGTAGTGCCAGGCGGAGTTGAACTCGGGACGGGAGGCCTCCACCTTCTTGGCGGTGCAGGGCATCACGGCGATGGTGAAAATCTTCTCCGGCTGCATGTCGTACACCTTGGCGCCGTAGGTCTTGGCCACGGTACCGGCCATCTGCTGAGGCGACTTGGCGGTGGACAGATGAGGCAGCAGCGACGGGAAGTTGCCTTCCAGGTAGCGCACCCAGGCGGGGCAGCAGGAGGTGAACTGAGGCAGGGCGCCGGCGTGCTCCTCGCCCTTGACGGTGGCGTGCAGGCGGTGGATGAACTCACTGCCCTCCTCCATGATGGTGAGGTCGGCGGCGAAGTTACAGTCGAAGATCTTAAAGCCCGCCTTGTTCATGGCGCCGTACAGCTTGCCGGTCACCAGCTCGCCGGTGCCCAGGCCAAACTCTTCGCCGATGGCAACGCGAACCGCAGGCGCGATGATGCCCACCACAGTGGTGTCTTTGTCCGCCAGCTTGCGGATCACCGTGTCCAGCGCGCTGTGGGTCTCTTTGATGGCACCGAAGGGGCAGTTGATCATGCACTGGCCGCAGCTCAGGCAACGATCCTTATCGATGGAGTGGGCAGCGCCGGAGGCACCAACAATGGCCTGAGTGGGACAGAACTTCTTGCAGGCGTCACAGCCTTTGCACTTGGAAGCGTCGATCTCAATCAGCCCCTGGATTTCACCGGCTTGATAGGTGGTAGCAGTCATAGGGAGTTGCGTTCCTTGTTAACGGCTATCGACAACAGAGTTAATCGCTCTGGTTTTGCTGTTTTCGATTACCGTGAGACATAGTTCTTAAAAAGCGGCGGGGAATATAGAGAAAAGCGCACACAGGAAATTTGCTTTAAATCAAGTTCAGAAATAAAGGCGACACAGATCTCACAACTTTTATTAAAAGTTATGACCTAAAGCACCTATTGCAGGGAGTGAAATTTCAAATGTCACGATCAGCCAATTGCACCCAGCGCAATGAACTGACATCGATTATGACTCGGCCACATTGACTTGATCGAAAATATTTAAATGCTCACCAATAAGTTAACAAAACAAACTCTATTTCCGGTTTGAAGCGCAGGAAATATAAGATGCTTTTATTCTGCAGCATTCATTTATTAACCATCACCATTACTGAACCGTTATCGGTCCATTTCAGCGCCTTATAGCTCTATCCCAGCGATCAGGAGATGGCCGCAAAGCCCTGTCAAATCTGCACCCCATCAAGGTCGGCGCTCACCAGCACCAGGTTGCGCTCCTTATCAACCCGCTTTTAATTCACTCAGAAACACAAGGGAGAAACTGAGTGGTCCAGAACCAAGGGTTCCGCTTTTTCAGGCCATTTACAATCAGAAAGAATAATTTATGAACAGCTGATTGTTTTTCATTGCCGATGCCTTCAACTGTTCAGGCGGACTTTAATTAACACACTCTGAAAACAACAAATCAATAGTTTATGTTTATGAATTGCGTAAAAAACAGACCGTGATCACCATTTGGTCTAACCAATTATCCAATTAGAGTGGTGACTTTCAATAGCAACAAAATAATAAGGGGCAGTCTATTTGCCCCTTAATGTCTGCTTGTTCACCGTGCGGGTTTATTTAAACTCAAACTTACCCTGCATGATGGCCCAGTGACCGGGGAAACTGCAGAAGAAGGAGTAATCGCCACCCGCGGTCAGCTTTTCGGTGCTGAAACTCAAGATGACGGACTCACCACCACCAATCACCTTGGAGGCTGCATACACCCGCTCGTCACCAGGCTTCACATAGTTGTTGTCGAAACCGGCCGCCATGCCATCGGTGCCCACTGCTTGCACATTGACGGTGTCGGTGATCACCAGGTTATGGCCCATGGCCTGGGCAGGAAGGGTACCGGTGTGGGTCAGGGTGATGCTCACCTCCTTGCAACTGGCGGGCACACTCAGCAGCTTGCTGTCGTACTGCATCATGTCATTGGCCTCCAGGCTGAGTTCGCACTCAGAGGCGTTGGTGCCAAAGCTGATACCCAGCATCAATGCGACAGCAGCCAGAATTCGATTTGTCATAGTGATTCTCCGTGTCATTAAAAGGTGCTTTGTTGTTTTTGCTATTGAAAAGAGATACGTGTCCGGCGCTCTCTTGGATGAGTCCCGCCCTCAGGCGGGACCCGGCTTACAGGCCGCCGCGCGTCAGCTTGGTGGGGTCGAGCAGCTGAGTCAGCTCCTCGACGGACAGGTCGGTGTGCTCTGCGGCCACCTCGATGATGGGGCGCCCCTCCTTGTAGGCCAGCTTGGCGATCTCTGCGGCCTTGAGATAACCGATGATGGGGTTTAGGGCGGTCACCAGGATGGGGTTTCTGGCCAGCGCCTCCTTGAGCTTGGCTTCATTGACCTTGAAGCTGGCGATGGCCTTGTCCGCCAGCAACCAGCTGACGCTGGCCAGCAAGCCGATGCTCTCCAGCAGGTTGTGGGCAATCATCGGCAACATCACATTGAGCTCGAAGTTGCCGGACTGACCGCCGACGGTGATGGCGGTGTCGTTGCCCATCACCTGGGCGGCCACCATCGCCGCGGCTTCCGGCACCACGGGGTTGACCTTACCCGGCATGATGGAGGAACCGGGCTGAAGCGCCTCCAGCTCAATCTCTCCCAGACCCGCCAGCGGGCCTGAGTTCATCCAGCGCAGATCGTTGGCCACCTTCATGATGGATACTGCGGTGGCCTTCAGCTGGCCGGAAAGCGCCACCGCCCCGTCCTGTGAACCGATGTGGCTGAAGAAGTTGTCCGCCGGACGAAACGCCATGCCGGTGTCATCATTGAGCGCCTGGCAGAAACGGGCGGCGAATTCGGGGTGGGCGTTGATGCCGGTGCCCACGGCGGTGCCCCCCTGAGCCAGGGCCTGCATGGCAGACAACGCCAGTTCCAGTCGCTCGATGTTCTGCTCCAGCTGACTGGCCCAGCTGAAGAGGCTTTGCCCCAGACTCACCGGCATGGCGTCCATCAGGTGGGTGCGGCCGGTCTTGATAAAGCCCTCGACCTTGACCGCCTTGGTGCGGATCTCTTCGACCAGATGACGCAGCGCCGGCAGCAGGGTGTCACTCACCTCGATGCTGGCGCTGATGTGGATGGTGGAGGGGATGATGTCGTTGCTGCTCTGGCCACAGTTGATGTGATCATTGGGGCTGACCGACTCCCCCAGGATACGACTGGCCAGGGTAGCCAGCACCTCGTTGGCATTCATGTTGGAGCTGGTGCCCGAGCCGGTCTGGAAGATGTCCACCGGGAAGTGACTCATCAACGCCGAGTCGCGCTGCAACTCATTGCTGGCCTGAACGATGGCGTCGGCCACCGGCACCGGAAGCTGCCCCAGCTGGCCATTGGCCCGGGCGGCGGCGGTCTTGGCCTTGAGCAGCGCCCGAATAAAGGACTCGGGCATACTCCTGCCGCTGATGGGGAAGTTGTTCACCGCTCGCTGTGTCTGGGCTCCATAGAGCGCCTCTTTCGGCACCTGGAGTTCTCCCATGCTGTCTTTTTCGATGCGCATAGACGCCATGTGATCTCCTTATGTGGTGTCACACTAGTTCTGATAAACGTAGAAGGTTGGCTGGAAAAAGCGGGTAGTAATGGTCAATTCCCGCTGCAGAGCCTGGACATGCAGCTGTTCCCGTTCGCTGCTGGCCAACCGCTTTAGCTGAAACAGTGGCCGGTAGATCTGATTCAGGCAGGCCTCTCGCCAGTGGCTGGGCAGCAGTCACAGCGCCCGCAAGCCTCTTTCAGATGACGGCAGGGCGCCTGCTCCAGCCAACACTCGATGAGACCATGGTTATCAGGCTCGGTGGCCCGGCGAATCTGTCTGGCTAGTGCATCCATAGACGCAGGCCTCCTCCATTTCGGCAGTTGCAAACCGTTTGATTCATTCAATTAACCAAATGATAACGATTCTCAATCTCATATTGCAACTATTGTTGTGAGTGCGCTCAAGTCACGCATCAACCCGACAGGTCACTCATTTGCAACCATACTTAGGGCAACAAACACCACTTTTGTACAAGGAGGCCAAGATGCTTGAGCAATCGAGATGTGGATTATTGGTGGTGGATATTCAGGGGTCGCTGGCCCGCCAGGTGGTGGACAGCGACAAGGTGATCGCCAACGCCAGATTGATGATTCAGGCGGCGGAGATCCTGGAGATGCCGGTGATCACCCTGGAGCAGTATCCCAAAGGGTTGGGCCCCACGGTGGATGAGTTGCAGCAGCAGCTGTTTGAAGAGCCCAAACGCAAAACCAGCTTCAACGGCATTCAACATGAAATGATCGAGCAAACATTGCTGGATACCGACCGCCGTCAATGGCTGGTGTGCGGCATCGAGTCCCACATCTGTGTCTATCAGACCACCATGGGACTGCTGGATGCAGGGTTCGAAGCGGAAGTGGTCGTCGACGCCATCTCCTCGCGCCACCCTGTGGATACCCAGGTGGCCATCGACAAATGCCGAAGCCTGGGCGCGGGTATCACCACCGTGGAGATGTGCCTCTATGAACTGATGGCCACCTCGCTGAATGAGCACTTCAAGGAGATCCTGCCCCTGATCAAGGCGCATACCGACTGATCCCTCCCTCGGAGTGCCGTCTGTCTGTTAAGGTAGAGGCAGTATGGAAACGGGGGCTGTGCAATGAAGCAAATGTTGCTCTATCTGGGGCTGGGATATCTGCTGCTCTGCCTGGGGCTGTTCCTGCTGCAGCGCAGGATGCAGTACTTCCCGACTCCGCCTCTGCCAATCAAAGGGGCGCATGCGGTCAGCTTTCAGCATCAGGAGATCACCCTTCGTGGCTGGCTGGCCAATCCGGACCGGGAGAATGCCCTGCTCTACTTTGGCGGCAATGGCGAGCAGATTGAGCAGAACCTGACGCAGTTTCGTCTCTGGTTTCCCCACCACAGTGTCTACCTGATTCCCTATCGGGGCTATGGCAACAGCGAGGGAACCCCTACCGAATCGGGGATTGTCAGCGATGCCCTGTACCTGTTTGATCAATTGAACCAAACCCACCCTAAGGTCACCGTTGTCGGCCGAAGCCTGGGCGCCAGCGTCGCCGTGCAGGTGGCGGCAAACCGGCCGGTGGACAGGGTCGTTCTGGTCACCCCCTTTGACAGTGCCCTGGCGGTTGCCCGGGATCTCTACTGGATGTTTCCCCTGTCTCTGCTGATGAAAGACCCCTACCGCTCAGACCTGCTGGCCTCCAGGATTGACGCCCCAAGCTATGTGGTGATCGCCGCCGAGGATGAGGTGATTCCAATGAAACGAACCCAGGCACTGATGGAGGCCCTCACCCCCAGCCTGCAATGGAGCCGGGAGATCGAGGGCGCTGGCCACAATACCCTGTCGATGTTTTCCGAATATGGCCACGCCCTGAAACAGGCGGTTAACGGCGATATTTAGAGGCTATTCATCATCCCGCAGTGACAAGGAGGGCTGGCTTCGCCTGTCGACCTCCAGATGAAACAGGTCGGGACGGTGGTAGTGACCGCTGACATCCAGTGCCTTGCGGGAGTCGGCCGCGGCCTGAATGTCGATGTCGGCGTAGAGAATGCCCTTTTCACGATGCAGTGGCCCGGCATGAGCCCCGCCGAACGGCTTGACGATGACGGCGTCGCCACTGTTGATCCACTCATCATCCTTAAACAGCCGGTCACGCTCGGGAAACTCCTGTGGAACATCTCGGCCCTCAATGGCCGTGGCAGTGCTCATCACCCAGCATCCGCCCTCTCTGGCAATGTGATTCATCGAGGCGTGCCAGGTTTCGCCACAATCCCAGGTAGGGGCCAGGTAGATGTCCATTCCCTGGGCATAGAGGGCGAAGCGCGCCAGGGGCATGTAGCTCTCCCAGCAGATCAGGCAGCCAATCCGCCCCACGGCCGTCTGCACCACCTTAAGACCACTGGCATCGCCGCAGCCCCACACCATCCGCTCTGGGTTGGTGGGCATCAATTTGCGGTGACGATTCACTAGGGTGCCGTCGGCATCAATAATGACGACGGTGTTGAACAGGGTTGAACCACTGAATTCTGCATCCAGTTCATTCATTCCCATCACCACCACCATGTTGTTCTTGGCGGCGGCCTTGCGTATTGGGTCCAGATCACCGGCGCCAATATCAACGGCGTTTTGCCTCAGCTGACTGTGGATACGGTTTCCCAGCGCCATATCTCCACCGGGGCGCAGGCGCCATATCCAGGTCGGATAGCCGGGCAGGTAGGCCTCAGGAAACAGCAGCAGGCGGGTCCCGGATGCTGCCGCTTCCTCAATAGTTTCTACGGCACGCTCGATGGAGGTTTGAAGGTCCAATAACGCTGGAGGCTTTTGTGAAATTCCGACACGAACACTCATGGCCACCTCTGCCAGGAGACAAAGAAGCCTTAACCCTAGTTCAAAGTGATGGGAGTACCAATTAATCCAGATTTCAATGTTTCATATGCAGAGTTTGCGCTGGGTCAGAAAACTGTGAAGAAGAAATAACTCGATTCTATCGAGCCATTGATAGGATCACAGGCAAATCAATGAACGGTGTACAAACTCCGGACAGCAGCAGTAGGATGGTGTGGATGTTAAGCCACGGGAAGTAATGATGATCTATCATCTAGCGGCAAACGCCGTGCTGGTGATTCACATGACGTTTATCCTGTTCGCCCTGTTTGGCGCCCTGTTGGGGCTATGGCAGCGCTGGATACTCTGGCTGCACCTTCCTGCCGCCATCTGGGCCATAGTCGTCGGGTTCATGGGATGGATCTGTCCCCTGACCCCACTGGAGAACTTCCTACGCTCTGCCGCCGGAGACCAAGGCTACAGTGGTGGCTTCATCGAACACTACCTGCTGCCCATTATCTACCCTCAGGGCGTCACTCTGGATCTACAGATGATGTTTGGCTTCATTGCCCTAACCATCAATGTGGTGATCTATTATTTTGTAATACGAAAGCTCTACTTTTCCCGCTAGGAAAATTTGATGAACAAGGTTAAATACCAATCTGAGTTATGGTTCCAATAAGCCACTGAAAGATTGAATTCTCTGCCGAATATAAGCTTCAAACTAAAATTTGTCGTTTCATATTCAGCAAGTCGAACACAATCAATAACTTAACAAAATTATTAACCCATCACCCTTATTTATAAATATTAGCTTTGTTCATTTTGCATTCAATTATTGACTTTCATCAAAGCCCCCTCACCAAGATGTTATAGAGTTGTATCCCCCCCCTGTGGTTTCACGCATATTTAGTGCAAAGGAGTTGCCATGGAAAAGCCCGTGAAATGCATCTGTTTTTATCGCCCGGATAAATTGCATTCGCCCCTGCCTGCTTTGTGTAAGGGGCTTGAATGTCAGGTGGTGGAGCTGACCCGAGAACAGGAGCTCACCGTTTACGGTCAGTGCAGTGATCCCATCCTGTTTTTAGTGGCCGCCCAATTGCTGCCTAAGATCAACGGCAGCCTGCCCGGTTGGTTAGAGGATCTGCTCAGTCATCATCTGGTCGCCATCTATGACGCCAGTGAACTTCACTACAACCCCATCAACCTTATCCATCACGGTTTGCGCGGCGTCCTGTATCACGGAAGCAAACTGGAGCAATCCCTTACCGGCATCCAGACCATGCTTCAGGGTAACCTGTGGTTTAAGCGCATCCACATGGAGCAGGCCCTGAGTGAGCTGATAAAGGAGCACCAGCAGCACCAAAGCCCGTCCGATGGTCGCAGCATGGATAAACTGACCGAGCGGGAAATTGGGATTGTTCGCCTGGTGGCGCTGGGCTCCAGCAACAAAGAGATCGCCCGCCAGCTGTTCATCAGTGAATACACAGTAAAAGCCCATCTGGCCTCCGTCTTTCGTAAGACCGAAACTCACACCCGTGCAGAGCTGGTTGGAAAACTGGCCTCGACTCAACAATAAAAAGCCCCCGCCCGAAAGCGGGGGCAAACCTCAGGGAACAAGCCTATCAGAATTGACTGATGGAGATGACGTTGCCTGTGCCCTGTTGCGCGAAGTTAGCAACATTGTCATTGGAGGTCTGACGGAAGGTGATGACGTTACCTTCACCATGCTGACTGGTGGTCAGTTGGTTACGGCCCCACTTCTGCTCACCAGAGAGGCGGTTACCAGTTCCTTTCTGCTCAACATTGAGGTAGTTACCATAGAACACTGAGTTGGTCTCAATATCGATCCGGTTCCCTTCTCCACGCTGGTCAAACTCAGCCAACAGATTCGCGGATGTAGAAAGAAGATTGATGGTGTTCATGCCGCCCTTCTGGAACAGATCTACATCTGTGCCCCTGCCTTTACCATTCAGATCGAGAGTCGCTTGGTTCTGTTCACCCTTCTGCATTGTGCGAATATCAGCTTGCTCGACATCAGTAACATCGACGTTCAGGCGCTGACCTTCCCCTCTCTGGCGAGTCACCATCTTCAGACTTTCACCTTCACCATGCACCCACAACTTGGCATAGTGGCCGTCACCGCGCTGATCGCTTTTAATCTTGCTGCTCTGAATTCCATCCACATCCAGATCCAGGTTATGACTCTGACCAAACTGCTCAGCCACCAACCTGGAGCGTTCGGCGTTGGTGATGTCCGCGGTCAACCGGTGTTCGTCGCCTTGCTGCGTGGTCGATACGTCAGCTTTCTTGAAGGTTGGACCATGAAGATTGAAGGTTGCCCTGTTTTCATGTCCCTTCTGCAGGCTGTCTATATCGCTCTTTTCTACGCCATTAACGGAGAAGGTCAGCCGGTTTTCATGGCCGCGTTGTTCTGAATTGACACTGGATTTTAAAGCATTAGTCACATCAGCATTGAGCCAGTTCCCATTACCAAATTGCGCGGCGTTCACCTCAGCACGCTTAAAGTCAGGTCCATAGAGGTTCAGTTTGGCACCGTTGTTATGACCATGCTGTTCGGCACTGATGTCACTCTGCTTAACCTTGGTTACATCGGCGACGAGTCTATTATTCTGACCATGTTGCGCCGCTTCGACAGATGAGGATTTTGCCAAAGAAATATTTGCCTTGAGGACGTTGTCCTGACCATGCTGGTTCAAGCCCACTTTGGCATCCATCGCATGGCCGTTTCCGGTCAAATTCAAGACACTGGCGTTTCGCTGACCATGCTGATCCATTTGGACATCACTGCTTTCAACATCCACCAGGTGGGCAGACATGCGGTTATCACGACCTTTCTGCTTAGCCTCTACCAAAGTATTGTTGGTTTGTTCACCCAGGTAAGTAAAGCTATCACCTGAACCATATTGCTTAACCTTGTACTCATTAAAATTGGAGGCAAAAGTCGTCATGCTAACCCTATGGCCGGTCGCATCAGGGCCAATGCCTGAGGTCTGCTTGGCGCGCACGGTCTCGGAGTTCCCATCCATCTCCAACTTGATCAGGTGACCTGCCCCCTCAACACTTCTTTGCCTCAGAACCATATCAAAATCACTGCCAGTGACCGCTTCGTTACCGAGGTTAAAGCGAATGCGGTTATCAAATCCCTTTTGATCCATTTTAATTTGGTGTCCATCCGCTTTCTCTACGAAATCGGCCTGAACAATGGAGTTATTCACCCCATTTTGAGAATACTGCAGGTCGTTATTTATGCTCTGCACGTCTGCAGCCTTAATGACGTTGTAATCACCTTTCTGCGAGAAGTTCGCGCTATTGTCGCCCCAACTCCGATATTCGGCGCTGTTCTGAATACCGTGCTGGTCAACTGTCACTTCATCAGTGGCATTGGCGCAAAAACCTACACCCAACAGGGCCAAGGTAATGATTGATAGGTTGAATCCACGTTTCATCATCTACTCCTTCACCACTTCAGTAGTGGTTGATTGTTACCGTGCGAAAACTGCCGGTTTGATTAATTTGCCGTGAGAGTGGGTCACCGCCTCGGGAGAAGTCATTGACCACCGCCCGGTTGTAATGCCCCACCTGATGTATGCCGATGGCACTGTTGTCCGTCGCCTGATGGGTGATCGCCAGATTTCCCAGCCCTTCCTGGGCAATGCTGGCCTGGTTGTGGTTGCCCTCCTGGGCCATCAGGGCGACGTTGCTGCTGCCCTGTTGGCTGACGGTGGCTTTCTGCATCCACCCTTGTTGGGTGAGCACCACCAGGTTGGCTAGACCGCCGCCCTGAAACAGCTGTGCTTCGTTGGCGATCCCCTGTTGGCGGACAACGGCGACATTTCCTATGGTCTGATCCATCAGCTGGGCCACGGTGGGCTGCTCGATCAATCTCTGCAGTGGCAGAGACAACTCCAGCGCCTGGGCCGGTAGCCATACCATCAGAATCAATATGAGTAAGTGCTTCATGCCGTTCCCCTGTTATCACAGGCAAGTTCATCTTATGGGGGAAGGCCGGGAGGAAGGAATCACCCATACAGGCATAATTCAAAAATGCTTTTCACCTGATTTTTAAAGGTTTTTTGTCAGTCCGGGCAGGCTAGAACGTTAAGGCTAATCGACGCGATAGGACTAGTCCCACCATGGAAACAAAGGGATTAAAAACAAATCCCATCCCCTTGAGACAACGAGTTTCTGGCAATAAAAAAAACGGCCACCGAAGTGGCCGTCGTGCGGTATCGGGGACACTATCCCGCACTCCAATAACCTTTTGCTATGCCCTTCTCCACAATGGCGATCACCGCCGCCTCCATCGCTTGGCGCACACACAGCTGCACCGGCTCGTTGGTGCTGTATCCACCTTCCGCTTCCGCCAGTCGGTTCAGGCTGACATAACGGAAGAATCCCGCCCGCAGCTCCTGGGAGAAGATCTGCTTAGTAGAGGAGACCGAGATCAGCACCTTCCCCGTCATCACATCCACGGCACGAAGATAGAGGGTGACCTGATCCTTGCGATACATCTCTGAGGCGCCAATGCCGTAATATTCCATGCCGATGCCGCCGGTTTCGATGTCGGTGTCATAGGCGGTGATGCCCCCTTCAAACAACAGCCTGGCGTCGGCCAGAGTGCCCATGGCATCGGCCTGATCACCCAGACGCTGACGAATGATCTTGCGCTCGGTCAACAAGTTCTGCAGCCCCTCCCGCTCCACGGGGTCAAACCAGGTACTTTCGAGCAGAGTCTGAACCAACATGGAGGTGGCACCCTGGGTGACCGCCGTGGAGAAGGAGCTGACATTGGCCTGAGGCTTATACTGGCCGGTCTGGTCCCGAAACGCGTACACTGCCACTGGAATGGGATACTGAGGCGCCGGGTCCTGCTGCATTTGAAGCATCGCTTCGCTCACCGGGTCGATGCGGGCAGGTTCAACGAAAAGCTCAGGCTTACCCATGGCCGCGCAGCCGCTGAGCATCAGCAAACCGGCCAGAATCAGGATACGTTTCATCAGTAGCTCAACTTAGGCAGAACGATCTCGGTGATCTCGCCGGTAGCCAGGTCGGTAATCAACACATGGATGTTGTTGGGGTCATCATCCCGCACATCGATGACATACTCACCGGTATTGTAGGTCCCGGCGGTAAAGTCACCTCGAGTGATGTCACTGGTGAGGCTGTAGAGCAGATTGCGTTCCAGAGCATCCTGAAACTGCTCAACGAAGCTGGCCTCCTCGTAGGGCTTGGTGTGGTCGTTCTGCGACTGAGCTTTACCGAGCAGAAACGAGCCATTGAGGGGGTTTCCGCCGAAGCTGGGGTTAACCGGCTGATAAGTTAACTGGGTCGCCGCCGTCGGCAAGCTGATCGCCAGCAGCAAGATTGCTTTTCTCATGGTGCCTCCCATGACAAGCCCTACCAGGGCTCATCCTTCTGTCCCAGAATGATGTTGGCCTTGACCCGCGCCACGTGATCTATGGTGGTGCGCATGGCGTCATCGGCCCGCTCCTTGATGTTGTTGTAGCGGCGACCGAAATAGGTGATGTAGACCTGTTCCTGGTTGACGGTGATCCACAACTTGGTGCCCGCCTGGGGATAGACCGTTTCATGTACGGTGACGGTAAACCCCTGGGTGCCAGGCAGATCGCGCCAATATCCGGCGTAGTAATAGAGAAAGTCCCGGCCAAAGCGGGTGACGGTGCGATCAATCAGCAGTCCGTCCAGCTCTATCTCGGCAGCCATCGCCGAAACAGGTACAAGCCACAACAACAGGCCGAGAATCAGAGTTCTTCTTCGCATCACTTCCTCCAACTCAGCCCAATCTGCACCGAGGATAACGCCGGCCCACATGACGGCGGCATCCCCCGTTTGGGCGTAATCCAGCCCTGTCGTGGCAAAAGGACTAGTCCATGACACACCCTGCTTCTTTGGGTACTCTGTGGAGTTATCTCTCGAAAAAATCAGGATGTTTTCATGAAGTCGGCGCTCATAGCGTCCCTGATGCTCAGCGCATCTGTGGCCGCCAACCCAGTCAGTCAGATCCCCGGCCTCGGCGGTGCCTACCACGCTTCCCAGGTGCTGAAAGAGGAGATCCTGAGCGCCGGCACCCTGGCGGTGACCGCCTCCCGGGATGCCGCCCTGTTTACCATAGGCGGCACCACGTTGGATGCCTACATCCTGACTCTGCCGCTGGACGGTGCCACCAAGACCCGGGTGATCAAGCGCCTGGCCAACCCCATGTACGCCATCCAACTGGGACACTTCCTCTACATGTTCAAGGAGCGTTATGGCGGCTATGACGGCGAAGACCAGTTCAAGCAACATCTGCTGAAGCACTACTCCACGGCTCAGCTGAGCCAGTACCAGCACTCTCTGTTTACCCTGGAAACCCCGGGGGCTGATAATGACAAGACCGAAGCCAAGCCGCTGATTGACGACCAGTTCATCGCCACCTTGGTGTCCATGTACGACGCCCTGTTCAACAACGACGAGTGGGTATTGGGGCGTCACCTTCCGGACCACTACCGCTACCTGGGTGAATCCGACGCCGACCAGGCGCTTATCGCCCGTATTCAGCCTCTGGTGATTGGCCTGCTGGAACGGGTCGAGGCGGGCATGGAGCCCGGAGAGTTCAAAAACGCCGTCAGGGAGGTCATCGCCGACAATGCGCCGGAGCAGGCGGGTAAGCTGAACAACAAGGCGGAGGCGATCACCATCACCCTGATCGACTTCGTTCGCTACAACGTGCTGAAGAGCTACCGCCAGTTTGTCTGGGAGGAGAGCCGGGCTGAGGCTCAGGCCAACTGGATGACTAAGCAGCTTGACCAGAACCCCAAGGCGTTGGTGGACTACCTGACCAGCCGAGACCAACGCCGGTTTGCGGTACAGGTGACCGTGGACGGCCTGCAGCAGGGACTGATGGCCGCCCTGGTCGCCCCCGAGCACTCCCCCTTCCTGAGTCAGGCCCTGGCCCAACACCACAACCGGGAAAACCTGAAGCCAAAAGGCGAGAGAGCCGCCAGGCCGGAGCATCAGCAGCAGCTCACCTACCTGACCCAGCTGGTTGAGGCGCCACAACAGGATGAGCACTACCTGCCCTTTTTCAGGACCCTCTATGCCCAGCCTCAGGGGATCGTTCAGCACGGAGTGTCCACCACACCCACCATCAGCGTACGCAACCTGCCCATCATCAAAACCGGCGCCGATGTCGCCGGCAACGGTGGCACCGGCATCCCCAATTTCCACTTCGTCGACCGACTCCAGGACCGGGCCTACTACTTCTACGGCAACGACGCCCTGCAGTTGGAGCGGCTGTTTGAGCAGCACGGCGCCAAAACCATGTTTGACCGGCTGGATCACCTGAAAACCATGAGTTGCAACGCTCAGTATGACTGGAACAGTCAGGTGGGCTATGACGCCCTGGTCAATCTGGGCCTGGGTGAAGTGGTGCGGGACTTTGGTGAGCGCCGCTGTGCCAGAGAACTGGCCCGTCGCGCCAAGGTGCACCCGCAGCTGCAATCGGCCCGAACCGAACTGCTGAGCCTGATTGCCGACTACCAGGCCACCAGCTGGCTGCTGCCCCTGAGCAAAGCCTCTCAGAAACGTCACCTGGAACAGAAAATTGAGCAACTGGCGCAACTGTCCGAACAGGGGATGCCGGATTACCTGCTGATCTACAACCCCTGGCCGGATCATTTTGCCCACTTCAAGGGACCCTTCAGTGACGAGATCATCGCCCCCACCGGAGAGCTGAACCGCCTGGATTACTGGCTAGGCGAGTACGACGGTTACTACCGTCAGGCCGGCATCAGCCAGCGTACTCTGTGGGGGATGGCAGGGGACCACGGCCTGACCCCAATCTACTGGGCGGTCAATCCCCAGGAGCAGGCGCTTGAACCGCTGCAACAAAAGCTGGGTTATCCACTGAAGATCAGGAAGATCTCCTCAGATGAGGGGGAAGGTCCGAAGATCACCAACGCCCACCACTTTCCCAGCAGTCAGGATCTGGACCTGGTTATCGCCTCCACCGCTGGCGGCAACTTTATGCTGGACCTGTTTAACTCTCACAGCGGCTGGCAGACCCAGCCCCTGTATCGGGAGCTGACCCAGTGGCAACCCAGTCAGGCGCCCGAGGGCAGCAGAGTGGATCTCATTGCTGAACTGACCACCCGGCTCGCCTCCAGTCTGGACTATCTGGCGGTGAGGGAGACCCCCTGCACCACCGAGATGTGCACCCTGAGGCTGGTGGCCCAGCGGGATGGGCAGCGTCGGGATGAACTGATTCAACGTCATGGGGACAGGTTGCACTATCGCAGTGCCGACGCCAGAACCGCACCGGTGCTGCTTCAGTTGAATGAATCCAACCCCTGGGAAGCGCCCCTGGATCCGGCGCACCAGCAGGAGAAAGCCCGATTGTTGACCGCCTGTCTGGATGCCCCGCTCACTGAACCTGAACAATGGTGCACCAGCACTCAGTGGCAGCAGTTGACCCGGCTGACCCCAAGGCCGGACTCGGTGAACCAACTGGCTCACCTCTACGATGAGGACAGAGCCGGTACCATCAACCTGTTCCCCGCCGAAGGGGTGGGCTACAACACCCTGGTGCCCGGACGTCATGCCGGTGAACACTACCTGGAGAAGGATGCCTTCCTGGGGTTCTGGGGAGCCCCCATCGAAGCTGAAGCCCGGGTACCGACTGCCATCAATGGCTCACTGGCCCCCACCCTGTATGAGTACCTGACCGGAGAGCCGGTCATCCCGGGTGTGGACGGCTGGGGCTTCCCCTCTCTGTGGCCCCAGTTAAAGGGGCGCTGAACTCAAACCGGCGTCTGAACTCTGAGGTGACCTTACTTTCCCTCTCTAGAGGCAGGCGCCGCTCATTGCCCTGATGGGGAGTAGCGGCATTGATGGGGCGGCTCTCGCCAACAGCATGGGCAGAGGCTCACCGGCCAGGTCGACACCGAGCCGTGCTCCCCGACATCCCCCTGACAAACCGAAATTTACCCCTGCGATGCGTCCCTTCATCCCTGACTTTCATAAAACACCAGCAAAATTAACATCTCAACAACACCCAGGGACCAGTCATTCCACTCTGCAAACCGCCAATATGCAGGCAGATCATCTAGGTTTGCGTTCCAACTCGCGTACCAGCTCCCAATTCTTGAGCTGCGGACCCGGATATTATTGTCTTTTGCCAGACCCGTTGGTACTCTGTCGGCCCCTCTCGGCAGGGCCTGACGGGGGTTCACGGCGGCATTTGGCCGTGATTTCGGATTTGAGAGTTGGAGAGTCACAGATGATTAAGGTTAGGCAAACGGTTCCACTGAAAGTGGGCAGGTCACAGGTGGAAGCGGAGCTCAGCTCATTTCACGGCCTGGAATCAGGCAAGGAGCATGTCGCCATGCGCTTCGCCGGAACCGGTCCCGCCAGCGGCGCCCCCCTGGTACGGATGCACTCCGAGTGCCTGACCGGAGACGTTTTCCACTCCTCCCGCTGCGACTGTGGCGAACAGCTCAATGAAGCCATTGAGCGCCTGCACGTGTCCGGCGGTGTGTTGCTGTACCTGCGCCAGGAAGGCCGCGGCATCGGCTTGTACAACAAGCTGGATGCTTATGCCCTGCAGGACACCGGTCTGAACACCTACGAAGCCAACGTTAAACTGGGTTTCGGTGAAGACCAGCGTGACTTTGCCGAGGCTGCAGGCATGCTCAAGGCGATGGGCATCGACCGCATCCGCCTGATCACCAACAACCCCCGCAAAGTTAAGCAGCTGACCGACTATGGCATCGAAGTGGAATCCATGGTCAACACCTCGGTGCACATGAAGCCAGGTAACGAGTCCTACCTGAAGGCGAAGAAGTGCCACGGTAACCACCACCTGGCCATCGACTGAGTTTCTTGCAGGCTGGCGCCGGCCTCAAATGAGCTCCGGCGCCCAATGAAACCATCGGCAATACTGCGCCGAAGCGTATTCCTGCCCGTCATTTGACTCCTTCCTCACCTCCGCCATTGTTCTGCGTCATCTTTTTCCCAAATGGGGCAAAATTTCCCTGTTCCCGTCACAAGGTTTTGGATAGAATCGCCGCCCAATAAATTTTCATAAGTGTTTTCAGCGACGCTCTTCGCTGTCTTATCGAGGTTATTGGATCATGAGTAACAAGTTCATCATTACCTGGGACAACATGCAGATGTACTCCCGCCAGCTGGCCGAGCGCCTGCTACCCGCTGACCAGTGGAAGGGGATCATCGCCGTCAGCCGAGGTGGACTTGTACCCTCCGCCATTCTTGCCCGTGAACTGGGCATCCGCCACGTCGATACCGTGTGCATCTCCAGCTATGACCACAACCACCAAAGGGATCTGACCATCCTGAAAAAGGCCCCGGGTGATGGCGAAGGCTTCATCGTCATTGATGATCTGGTGGACACCGGTGGCACCGCCGAAGTGATTCGCGAACTCTACCCCAAAGCCAAGTTTGTCACCGTATGCGCCAAGCCCGCAGGTAAGCACCTGGTCGACGACTATGTGGTGGACATTCCTCAGGACACCTGGATTGAACAGCCTTGGGATATGGCGGTCACCTTCGTAGAGCCTCTGTCCAAGTAACAAGGCCAGCGATGCTAAGGCGGGGGGACAAACTCCCGCCTTAACCCTCTCTTCTTATTTGTCTTTTTCTTCCTGCCAACGCCCACAACAGTCAGATCATCCAGTTCTACGATATATCCAATCTATTTATTCCATCATTATTCGTTGGTGTAACGATTTTCCCTTAACTACCTTTTCTTGATATGGCCGCGCCCTTTGCGCGTCCGGCGTCCCTATCTCAACCATGAGGATCAGCAGATGTCACTGAAAGGATCAAAAACCGAACAGAACCTGAAAGACGCCTTCGCCGGCGAGTCCCAAGCCAACCGTCGCTACCTCTACTTCGCCGCCAAGGCCGACGTGGAAGGCTACAACGACGTGGCAGCGGTGTTCCGTTCCACCGCCGAAGGGGAAACCGGCCACGCCCATGGACACCTGGAGTATCTTGAGGAGGTGGGCGACCCCGCCACCGGGCTGCCCATCGGCGGGACATCAGACAACCTCAAGGCCGCCATCGCCGGTGAAACCCATGAGTACACCGACATGTATCCGGGCATGGCGAAGACCGCCCGGGATGAGGGATTTGATGAGGTCGCCGACTGGTTCGAGACCCTGGCAAAGGCGGAACGCAGCCACGCCAACCGATTCCAGAAAGCCCTGGATAACCTGGACGACTGACAGGGAGCGGCACCATGGCCCATCGGGAAGGAAGTCTGGAAGCTCCCACGCGCCACCCTCTGGAGTGGCGCAAGCCGGAGTTTTACGACAGAGACGCCCTCAACCAGGAATTGGAGAGGGTGTTCGACGTCTGTCACGGCTGCAGGCGCTGTGTCAGCCTGTGCCACTCCTTCCCTACCCTGTTTGATCTGGTGGATGAGTCGGACACCATGGAGGTGGATGGTGTCGACAAGGCCGATTACGCCCAGGTGGTGGATCACTGCTACCTGTGCGATCTCTGCTACCTGACCAAGTGCCCCTATGTGCCCCCCCATGAGTGGAACATCGATTTCCCCCACCTGATGCTCAGAGCCAAGGCGGTCAAGTTTCACGAAAGCGGCGCCCGCTTCAGGGACAAACTGCTCACCAGTACCACCACCGTCGGCCGGCTCGCGTCTTTGCCCGGGGTGGATTCCATAGTTAATGCCCTCAACAACACCGCAAGCTTTCGCAACCAGTTGGAATCCGCTCTGGGAGTTCACCATCAGGCCCCGTTGCCCAAATACCACAGCAAAACCATTCGCCACAGAACCCGTCCGCTGCAGGAGGTACTGGAGCCTGTGCCAGCCGGAGAAACCACCGGCAAGGTGGCCCTGTTCTCCACCTGTTACGGCAACTTCAACGCCCCTCATCTGGGTGAGGATCTCTACAAGGTGTTTCAGCACAATGGCATCCACATCGAACTGGTGCCGGGCAACCTCTGCTGTGGCATGCCCAAGCTGGAACTGGGGGATCTGGAGTCGGTTCAGGCCCTGATGGAGAAGAGCCTGCCCGTGCTGACTGAGATGGTGGACGAGGGGTTCGACATCATCGCACCTGTCCCCTCCTGCGTGCTGATGTTCAAACAGGAACTTCCGTTGATGTTCCCGGAAAATCACTCCCTGGCACGGGTACAACGCGCCTTTTTCGACCCATTTGAGTATCTGGCCATGCGCCACAAGGCTGGGCTGCTCGACACCGATTTCCCCAGACCCCTGGGCAAGGTTGCCTATCAGGTGGCCTGCCACCAGCGGGTGCAGCGCATCGGCATGAAAACCAGGGAGGTGCTCAGCCTGATCCCGGGCAGTGAGGTAACCGCCATCGAGCGATGCTCAGGTCACGACGGCACCTACGCGGTCAAGGAAGAAACCCATGCCAACGCGGTGAAAATAGCCCGGCCAGTGGTACGAAAGCTGGACCAGTTGCAGGGGGACCACCTGGTGAGCGACTGCCCCATGGCCGCCACCCATCTGGCCAGCCTGGCCGAGGGTGAGGCGCAGCCCACCCACCCCATCACCCTGCTGCGGCAGGCCTACGGACTATAGGAGTGCCCATGAGCAAGCTGACCCGACACCAGCTTTGGTCCCTGGAGGAGTACGCCGAGCAGCGCCCGGCCTTTCGCCACCAGGTGATGGAACACAAGAGATTCAGGCAACTGATGCTCGGAGAGCACCTGAGGCTGACCTTCGAAGATGAGATGACCATTCGCTACCAGGTTCAGGAGATGCTGCGCATCGAACGCATCTTTGAGGGGCCAGCCATTCAGGAGGAGCTGGACGCCTATAACCCCCTGATTCCCGATGGCACCAACCTCAAGGCCACCATGATGCTGGAGTACCCCAATGCCAGCGAACGGCGGGAGCGTCTGGCACAGCTGGCCGGCATTGAGCACAAGATCTGGCTGCAGGTGGGGGACGACTGGTGCTGCTATGCCATTGCCGATGAAGACCTGGATCGCAGCGACGAACACAAAACCTCCAGTGTCCACTTCCTGCGCTTTGAGCTGACACCGGAAGCCATTTTGGACCTGAAGCAGGGCGCCGCCCTGGTCATTGGGGTCGATCACCCCCAGATGGATACCGGCCCCATTCCTGTGCCGGACGCAGTGCGGGATGCCCTGGCCGAGGATCTCTCCATTACCTACGCCAGCTGATCCCGGCTGACCAGCCACTGCCTCACCATCAGCGTTGCCAGGTGGTGAGGCTCGAGCGCCAGGGCCCGGTGGGGATGACGCACTGAGGTCAGAGCCAGCCTGAGTGACGGGGTCACCTCCTCCCAGGACAGATCCCTCTCAGTTGGCCAGATGGCCCACAGGCTCTGGGGCTGCTGAGTCAGTTCCAGCTCCCTCTCCTCACCTCCACTGAGTGCCATCAGGGTCTGCCAGATCGCCTCAATGGGATAGGCACTGGCCACCAGAGTCAACCCGGGGTTCAACTGCCAGGGCACCGGACCACCATGCTCCAGCCAAAGGGCGCACTCCTCGGCGGTCACCGGCTTCTGACGATGGGCATAGTAAGCCTTGTGCACTCCCCACTCCCAGCGCATCAGGGCGTTCAGGAAGGGAAAATCCCGCCACAGGCCACTGGCCCTGGACTGAGCCTGCAACCAGGAAAGCAGCGTCGCTCCCGCCCAGTCCAGGGAGTCCTCGGGCTGCCACTGGGCGGCAAACTCGCGGACCACGGCCAGAAACAGCGACTCGCCCAACAGCTGCTCTGTGGCCGGGTAGCTTTTACGAATGGCTGAGATGGCTGCACCGACACGGTTCTGGCGGTACACCGCCAGGGCATCCTCCAGAGGTGACAAGGTCACCTTAAAACCGCCGCTGCCATGGTGCTGGTAGAAGTTGAGCGGATCCCTTACCCCTTTCATCAGGCTACCCTCCCTTGCATCATGGTGGCCGCCCGCGCCGCCTCCTCCAGCAGAACCGGCAACTCAGGAATGGCGTTGTCCCACTCAATCACCATGGGCCTGGGTCCCATGCGCACCAACACCTGTTCCAGCAGTTGCCACACTTCGGACGACACCCGGCTACCATGGGTATCCACCAACAGGCGATTTCTCTGCTCAAAGCCGGCGAGGTGGCAGTAGTGCACCGCCTCCAGCGGGAAGCTCTCCAGCAAAGTGAGCGGGTCCTGATCCAGATTCCGGGCAGTCACATAGAGGTTATTGACGTCCAGCAGCACACCGGCACCGGTGCGGCGATGCATCTCGCTGAGCATCTCACCCTCATCCAGGCTGTCGTCCCTGTAGGCGAGATAGCGGGAGATGTTCTCCACCGCCATCGGCAGGCCGGTAACCTGCTGAACCCGCTCTACCTGCTGGCACAGCCGATCGAGGGTATCAATGGAGTAGCTGACCGGAAGCAGGTCATGAACATGACCATCGGGCAAACGGCACACCGCCAGGTGGTCGGAGACACCAATGGCGCCCAACTCATCCGCCATGATCTTCAGCCTCTGCAGATAGCCCTCATCCGGTCCGGATGAGGCCAGAGAAAGGCCGACGCAGTGCAGAATCACCGGATAACGCTCGGCAACCTGGCGTAGCAGGTGGTAGTGGGGGCCACGCAGGGCCATGAAGTTGTCCGCCAGGATCTCAACGAAAGGCAGCGGCTCGCGCCGCTGCAGCAGTTGTGCCATATGCCCTTCGCGCAAGCTGATGCCCGCGTCAGTGGGGGCCAGGCCAGGGATCATGACTTCTTCATTCCCTTGGCAGGCTTCACCTTAGCGACCTTGCCGCCCAGCTTCTTACAGGTTCCCTGGGGCACGTAGACCCACTCATTGGGGCTGTTGTCTGACTTTGCCTGGCCTGCACAACCATGACTGCCGTCGAGGGCACCGCAGTCATTCATCCCTTTCTTGGCTACCCCGGCACACTTTTCCCAGGCTTCGGGCTGATCAGGAACGGCGTTGGCCTGGCCAGACGCCAACAGGAATCCAGCAGACACCATGCCGGCCAGGGTTGCTTTCAGAGTGTTGTGCTTTTCCATTGCCTATCTCCAGTTGCTCACGAAGTGTTCAACTAGAAGATAGGTGTTTGAGCGGATCTATTTCCCCGCACTTCATATCATTAAAGTGCAGGGATATACCAAAAAAGAATATGGTTCAGGCGGCTTCGCGCATCTGATTCAGCCACTGGCCCAGCTCATCCCGGCTTGGAATGCGCTTGTCGGAGTGGCCCATCAGTTGGGTCAGGGCATAGCAGTACTGATGGTACACACCCAGGTCACAACATTCGGTATCGCCATCGTCGATGTTGATCAGGCTGCCACGCACAAAGCTGCGCACCAGGGTGCCACGGTCATAGCCCTCCACTGGACCGATGGCGTCCATCACCCTCTGGTTCCAGTCGTTGTAATCGGCAAAGGCCTTGTTAAAGGCGGCGCTGTAGAACTCTCCAGCCTGCTCCAGGATCTCGGTATTAGGCATTATCCGGGAGATCACGAAGCGGTCATTGCACAGCACTTCGCGCATGCGCCAGCAGTGATGGTAGAGAAAGAGCTGAAGAGGATTCGGGTGCACCTTCTGATCCTCCTGGGCCTGGGCCAGAAAGTCACGGAACTCTGCGGTGGCCACGGCCACCACCAGGTCCGCCTCAGAGGGGAAGTGGTTGTACACCGTACCCTTGGAGATCTGGCTGGCCTTGACCAGATGAGAACGGCAAAGACCGAAGGTCTTATGCCCCTTAAGACAGCGTTGTGCCACGGTTACCAGGTAGTTTGCCCTTTGTTCCCAGCTGCTCATCACAGACTCCAAAATCTCTGTTGTGTTAATTCACACTCTCAAGGTATCAACCTTTGGGGCAACCGAATATTGAGTAATACTTGGGGCACCATTAGCGGAGTGAATACCCCATGCTCAAAGTCGAACTTTTGGAAAGTTTCATCGCCGTAGCCGAGTGCGGCAACATGTCCAAGGCGGCCGAAAAGGTGTGCCGGACCCAGTCGGCGCTGAGCTTGCAGATTAAGAAGCTCGAAGAGAGTGTTGGCCAGGTTCTGCTGGACAGAGATAACCGTGGCGTCACCCTCACCGAAGCCGGTGAAAAGCTGCTGAACTACGCCTATAAGATGGTGCAGCTCAATATGCAGGCGCTGGACGATCTCAAGGAGGAGACCAAGCAGATCATCCGCCTCGGTGTGCCCACAGATTACGTGAAGTGGTATCTGGAGTCCGGCCTGATTGAGTTCATTCGCGAGTTCACCAACCTGCAGCTGGTGATCGACACCGATGTATCCGGAAACCTGTTCAAGCGCCTAGGTAATGGCGAGTTCGATGCCATCATCGCCACCCACTGGCACCCCCAGGCTCACGGCGAGCTGCTGTTTGAGCGCCGTTTCGTCTGGGCTGCCTCCAAGACCGGCAACTCCCACCAGCGCAGCACCATTCCCATGGCCCTGTATCCGGAGAACTGCCCTATTCGCGCTCAGGTGTTTGCCAACCACAACATCTCCATGCGCCCCATCAATGTGCTGCTCTCCACCCCTTCACCCCAGGCGCTGTGCATGGCGGTTGAGGACGATCTCTGCATTGCCCCCATTGCCGAGTTCCGGGTGAGCGACAAGATGCAGGTGCTGGACGCCGAGGAACATAAGCTGCCCAAGCTGCCGATGTTCAACGAGTCCTTCTACGTGAATCCTTCGGCAGAATCCAAGGCACTGGAGCAGCTGCGTGGTCTGCTGAAGGCCAACCTCAGCAAGATGGTGATTCAGCACTAAATTCAATATCAAGAAAGGGCCGGTGGAGACACCGGCCTTTTTTGTTGGATTGCATTTACTCAGCGAGCCGTTGCCAGGAGACTCTCATAGGCCTTTGGGACAGAGAATTTCGACACAAACCACTGCTCCTGCTCCACCAATGAGGGGCGCACCTCCTCATCCAATCCCAACATGTCACTCAGGCCGCTAATCAAGGTTCGGTAGTACGCCTGATACCTGAAGGCCTCATTTTCCCCTCCAAGGCAGTGGCCATTCACCATCGCTTTATAGAGTCGGTACACTCCTGCAGACTTGGGGGACACCACTTGTTTAAGGAGGTTAAGCAGGTAATCGTCATAGGTGGATTGCACCCTCAGGTAACGCCTCGAACACTCTAGGCCAACCGAGAAGACTAACTTCTCACTGGGTACCAGTTTCACCAATGGGAAGCGCTCCATCACGTTGGTTTCATATACTAACCAGCAGGCGTGAAACAGCAAAACTTTCGCCGGTTGCCGGTGTAACCCAAAGGCATATTCCAGATGTTTAAAGTAGGAGTACAACTCCGCTTCAGCAATAGCCAGCCTTAGTTCACTGTCGGAACTGAACAACCTCTGGACCTGAAGTTCACTGAAGCTTTCCTCGCCCTCCAGCGCCTGGCGATTCAGGGTGTACTCCGCCTGACCCCGAATCAGTTCACGCGCCAGATTGCACAGCGCCCGCCTTTCTCTTACTCCGGAAAACATAGCCCCCCTCAGGCAAAAACAGCCAAAGACAATCCGCAAAAAGCGGAATATTTACGCTAACAACCATAGCGAAGGAATCATTTCCAAAAAAAAGCCGGAACCACGTTTTAGCTGATTGAGCACCTGTAAAAGACATAGAAAAAAGCCCCCACAACTGTGGGGGCCGCCTAAGAAAAATGACACGATGCCTCATAGTCAATTAGCAGGGAGACGATGATGAAACCTTGGCCTCGTGTCCGTTTCCGAGACGCGCAGGAGCACCCCGAAAACCCTTAAAAACTTTATTCAAACGACAATCATGGCCAGCTTACCTAAGGAATCGGTTCCAAAAAAAAGTGGGGGCCACGTTTTGGCTCATTGAGCACCAACAAACAACAAAAAAGCCCCCACAATTGTGGGGGCCACCTAAGCAAGAAGACACGATGCCTTACAGTCAGTAAGCAAAGAGACGATGATGAAACCATGGCCTCGTGTCTGTTTCCGGGGCGGTTCAAAGCCGCCCCGGAAAACTCTTAGAAATAGTATCCAAAGTTGATGTTGATGCGGTTATCCCAGCCGCTGTCGGTCTGAGCCAGACCCACGTGATCGTTTACGCCGGCGGCGTACATGTTTTCGCCGGCAATAAAGTCGATGTAGGTGTAGGTGGCACCGGCGGAGATCGCCATACCGGTGACGTTCATCAGGCTGTCATCGTAGCTGGCGTCATCGGTGTCCGGCGTCAGCATGCCGAAGTCGTTGTAGACGGTGATGCTGCCCCAGGAGGTGGGGAAGCTCTTAGCCAGGTTTACGGAGTAGATCTGAGCCTTGGAAGCCACTTCGTACTGCCAGGCATAGGCGGAAACCGCAATCTTGTTGGCGTCTACCGGGCTGTCGGCGTCGTACTCATACTGCATCGCCTGCAGTTGCAGCTTCCAGTCACCGAACTTGGCGTCCATGTGCACGGCTACCGCGTAACGATCGCCATTGTTGCCGGTCTTGCTGTTGTAGATCTGCCCCCACTCCAGAGAGCCACCCAGGGTTGCGCTGCCACCGTCATAGTCCATGACGTACACCTGACGCAGGTTTACCTGGTTAGTCTCTTCGTTGTTGTACTCGGTGCCGTTTACCGTGCCCTTGTAAAGATCGGTGGAGTAACGCTCGTTGCGGGAGGCGCTGTACTCGGCGTTTTTGAACAGACCGATATCAGTCTTCCACTGGCCGCCGCTGTAGTGGAAAGTGGCGCCCATGTCGTAGTCATCTTCAAAGCCCAGGTAGTAAGGCAGGCCGAACCAGAAGCTGTTGGAGATGTAACCCGGGTTACCGAAAGGCACGTTGGTCAGACCGAAGCGGCCCTGCCACTGGTCATTGAAGTCGTAGTAGGCGTAGGCATAACGCAGGCTTTCCCAGCCGTCGAAGAAACGGTACTCGGACGCCAGGCCGATGCCTTTGATCTCACCTTTGAACTTCAGAGCCAGCATGTCGAACTTGAAGTCGCCCATCTTGTCTTCAGAGGCGTCGCTGTAGCTCTTGTACTGGTAGTTGGCGCGAACGGTGCCGCCCACATCAATACCATCTTCCGCCATTGCCGCAGCGGAGCTGCCCGCCATCATGGCCGCAACGGCCATAGTCAACGCAGTATTATATGTCATCGTTTCCTGTCCTATTTAATATCAGCAGGACACAGTTACCCCTACCCTCTGCGGGGCATGTAAGTCATCTGGTCCGGAGTTTGGCCACCAAAGCGGCCGAGATATGGGCCGGTCTGGCGACGGCCCTTTTTTATCAGCTGGTTATCAGTACTTGGTCTTGGTCAGATCGCAGCGGAACTTCTCACCACGCATGGCTGGCGTGTTGGGACGTTCGGAGGACTCACACAGACGGGTCGTACCATAGTCATTACGCTTGTCGTGGGCGTTGGAGCGAGCCCAGACGGTAACGATCGCCTTCTCTTCAGGCTTGGCGTGACAGTTGGCACCGTTGTAGTTAAAGGCATGGATGGTGTTCTGGTGGAAATAAGCCAGGTCATCATGCTTGGGCGAGGTGTTGGCCCAGAACCAGGGTTCATTAGGCATGCCGGCATCAAACTCCACCTCACGGATGGTCTCGTTCTCGCTGATGGTTTTCACCAGGGGGCTGTCCTCACGCACGGCGAAGTTCTGGAACTCGTCGGCACAGGCTGGCTCACGCATGGTGTAGTAGATCTCGGAGATCGCGTGGTTATGGTAGGGGTAGAAGGAGTCGATACGCTGGGTCACCATGCCCACTTCGGCGCCGACTTTTTCATTGTTGATCTCATCGATGCGCAGCAGGCCCCAGTGACCGAACACTTCGGCGTAGGCGTAGTTGCCACGGGTCTTGGTGAAGTTACGCTTGTTGCGCTCGCTGTCTTCAGCGTACATGGGGAACCAGCCCACGGAAGCCCACAGATTTGGCAGGGCGTTGGCGCTGATGTCGAACGGGAAGGCATCAGGCAGTTTGATGTCGTCACCGGTCACCATCTTGGAGAAGTTCTTGGTGAACTCGCGACCGTACTCCTTCACCTCTTTGTTGGTGACCTTCTTGTCAAAAAACTCCTGGAAGGTGGTGCGCTTCAGCCACTTGGCCACGGGAGAGTTTTTCTCCAGCTCACCACCCGGGCTGTAGATCCAGTTAACGTCCTCACGGGCGCCGAAACAGGCTTTGGCCTTTTCCGGATTGTTGATCACCGCGTAGATGTGCTTAACCATCAGTTTCATGTCACGACGGTCCATGATGCACATGTACTGTGGACCTTCCAGATCATGGGTATTGGTCTGGAACATGCTGCGGTCAGAGTTGCGGCAGTTTCCGTCACTGGTGCTCAGTGCAACGGCGTAACCTTCAAGATATTTGAGGGTTTCGTCCCACAACATGTCGACGTATTTCTGATCTTTCTTGGAATAAGTGGCGGTTTCGCCGATACATTTGAACTCAGCGTTCAAAATTTCGTCTTTATCCAAGAAATCGGGAATGTTTGCGGCCATGGCAGAGTTGGCAACCAACAACCCGGCAATCAAAGCAGAGTTCTTCATCATTTATGTCCAGAGATGAGTTTATTGTTTTAAAATTAAGCGGGCAGATCCAAGGCGAAATGAATATTTCATCAAATCTGGTTCTGCCCGCTTATTAGGCTTTATTATTTTTTTAATTAAACAGTTATATTACTGCTTGTGCTTGGTGAACTTGAAGGTGTGGCAGTCGTTACACAGAGGCTGCTTGGCTTCGTGCTCACCGTGACACACGGTGCAAGGCACCTCTTTGCCGTAGTGCAGGTTGTTGTGTGGGTTCTGCCACAGCTCCTCACCCTTACGAGCGGTCTTCTTCGCCAGCTTGTCCACCTTGTGGCACTTCAGGCAGGCGTCATCTGCAGGACGAACGGAGGGAGCGTCAGTGCCGTGACAGACCTTACAGTTGTCCTTTTTGTAGAACTTCTGGTGGTAGCTACGACCGTCCATCATACCTTGGTCGGTCAGAGAGGCATCAGCCTTGATCTCAGCAGCAACGTGAGTGCTTGCCAGCAGAGCAGCAACAGCGGCCAGGGTCAT